>JAEYQZ010000117.1 GCA_023409695.1 Methanobacteriota archaeon
TTTGGAGGTAGATTTAATGGCAGAAATGGAACGAGATATGAGTGAGATGGCTGATGTAATTAAAACAACCATAGATGAACTTTTGAAAGTCCTGGCTACTGATAATGTAATAGGAGAAACAATGGAAATAGAGGATAAAGTAATAATTCCAATAACTAAAGTAGGGTTAATGTTTGGAACTGGAGCTGGAATGGGCGGCATGCGCGATAATAAAGGTAAAGGTGCAGGTGCAGGTGGTGGAGCAGGAATAAGCCCTGTATCTGTAATAGTTGCATTTAAAGATATAAAAGGTCCAGAAGGTGTTCAAATATTATCTGTACATGGTATGGGGCCTCTAGCTAAAATGGCAACAGACGTAGGACACGGCATTAAAAAAATGGTGGAAGAAGAAGGCGGCCCTGAAGGAGTAATGAAAAAAGGAATGAAAATGGCCAAACAAGGAAAAGAACAAATGGGAGGTCAAGGTGGAGAAAAATCTGAAGGAGTAACACCTCGAGGCCCTGGTTCAGAACCTAGAATGTAATATTAACTTGGGAAAAAAATTCTCTCAAAATCCTCAAAAAAATCTGTCAAAAATCTACGATTTTTGACGCCACGAAAATTTTAAATTTTCGCAGGTTTCAATTTTTTTGGGAGTTAGAAAATATTTCATATTTTCTAAAATTCGTAGAATTTTGGGGCCTTCGAAATTACATTTCGAGGCCGAGGAAACTGCCAAAATTTTTAATTTTGACGCATCGAAAAACGAAGTTTTTCGAATACTTTGTTTCCTACGGCCACAAAAATCAAAGCTATCGAAAATCAGAATTTTCGGTGCGTCAAAATCATAGATTTTGACAGGTTTTTGTTGGCAATGAATTTTTGATCACTGGCGAAAATTAAAATAAAGAGTGGATCATAATTGGTAAACCTCATTGCGGCCATCATAATCCTTATTATAATACTGATTATAATAGGAATTCTGGTGGTTCCTTTTCATATTTCTTTGGAATTATTCAGGCAAAATAAAATTAATCAGGGCTATTTAAGAGTTAGGTGGTGGAAAATCAAGATTATAGACCGGGAACTTATACAACCTAAAGAAGAAAAGAAAGAAAAAAAGCCTAAGCGTAAATTTGATGTTAAAAAACTTCTTGATGTACTTCCTGATATGCTTCCAAAAGTCATTCCTGATTTTATAGAATCTTTACCTTACTTTATGGAGATAATGGAGTCATCTTTAAGATCTATTTCTATAGAAAAAATCGCATTTAATCTTATTTTTGGATTGGGAGAAGCTGCAGATACTGCCATGGTTGGAGGCTTTTTCTATTCTATAACTGCACTTTTAAATGTAATTCCAAATACATATTTCTCGGTAGAGCCTGATCTTAGAAATGAGAGGTTAGAAGGCTCATTAAATGTTAAAGTGAAATTAAGATTACTTAGAATCGTTGCAACGTCCTTAAAGGTTTTAACTAAGAGACCCGTTAGATCTCTTCTTTGGGAACTCAGAAAGTTGAGAGGAGTGTTTAGTTAAATGAATCTTTTATGCAGGCCAAAAAAAATTTTTAACCGTGAAAATAAGGATAAAAAAGATATATCGTCCATGTTTAAAGAGTTCTGCGGAAATTGTAATATAGAAATGCCCAAATGGGATAAAGTAGTTGGAAAACCGATTAAAGCAGCAGATAGAACTATTTATCCAATAATTGAAGTTGCAACTATAGGAAATAACATGCCTAATTTTAGAGGGATAGAAATTTTTCCCATTGCACTTGTAATTGAAGAATCTGGAGAAAAATATGCTGTTTCACTTACAGGAGAAGAAATTAATTCTGATGAACTTATAGATATGGTCTTTAAAGAAAATAAAAAACAGTAATTACCATCTATTTTTTGAGGTTAAAAAAATAAGTAGTAGTTTACTTAAAATTAAATTTCGTTATTTTCTTCTTCGATAATTTCGGAAGAACCAAGATCTTCTTTTACTATATTTAAAACGGTTTGAGTGTATGTTCTCTGTACATCTGGCTCTTTTAGGAGTTCTTTTATGAATGCATCAAGTTCGGTTGTATCTCTGAATTTTGCTATTAATATAGCGTCATATTCGCCAGTAACATCATATATGCCAAGTACATTTTTGTTATAGGCTGTTTTATCTTCCCAATTTCGTAAAACTCCGCCTTTGACTTTAACGCCTATTACAGTAGTTAATTTATATCCAACTTTAGAGTGATCTAGAAGTGGAACAAATTTTTTGATGATTCCTGTTTTTGTAAATTTATCAACTCTGTTGTGAACTGTACCTACGGATATGTCTAATTCACGTGAAATCTTCCTGTAAGACATTCTTCCGTCTTCATTTAATAAATTAAGAATTTTTCTGTCAATTTCATCTAGTTTGGTTGGTCCCTCGTCATCTCTCATTTTTATCACTGTATTTTTAATTAATGAAAATTATGAACAATGTTTACATATTATTGATTTATAATTTAAATACCTTGTACATTCTTATAAAATTAACTGGTTAAATGATAATTATTAAAAACAAAAATATCTCTTTTAGGAAAATCTAAATTTTAAGTTGAATTTTTATGAAAAAATAAAAAAGAAAATTGGTTTATTTTGAAGGTTCTTGCGCTGATTCTTGATAACTGTGTATCTTTTCTTGGGACAAGAATAACATGGATAGGGATCTTGCATAGAACAGTGAGATGTATGATAGCACTAAGATGAAAAGCACTGGAATTAATATAATACCAATAATTGTAATGGCGAGTACAATTGTGATAGCTACTGCAATTAATCCGATAATTAAAGATACTAGTACCACTACGATATACCAAATTATATAATCTGCCCATCCTATCTGGGATATATGATCAAGTATTTCACTGAATCTAAAAGCTGCACCAAATTCTCCATCGTTATATGCCAAATTGGCCACAGCAATAATCTCTATAAAACCTATAATGATGGCTAATATCACATAAATTATGTATCCTAGAACTAATGCATATAAAGCAGCTCCAGAAAGCATACCTGCATTCATGACCAAATTTTGACCTGCTCCTAAGCCTACAGCTATTATCCAAACTGGAATACTGTAAATTATTCCTATTACAAATAGTTTAAGACCCTCGATGAATAATTCACCAACATCATCAAAATTAGGGAGTTCTGATATTCCAGCTAAATTTGATTTCAAAGCCCTTAAAAAGTAGCCCATACCTATAAAATTCACCAATGGGATAATCATTATTATTCCTAGTATCAAAAGCTTTCCCAAATCTGATGTAGGGTATCTAACACTATCTGATATATTTTCTCCTATGTCCATACCTATTCACCTCCTTTTTAATTTTGACATAAGGCAATTTGTTATTTGAGTTATTCACTTATATAAAGATAATGTTTAGCAAAATAGAAAAGGTTAATAGATATATATGTTGTAAAAGTGCATTTTAGATTTAAAATAAAAAAAAATAAAAAATGTAGGTTTATTTATTTTCCTGGAGATACAGCTTCTGCTTCTGATGTAGCTTGTTCTGTTGGTGTGAACAGTAATGCTAACGATCTTGAGCTGAATAAGTAGTAGTATGGAATAGTTATTAGCAATCCTAAACCTAAGAGAATGATGCCGACAATTCCTGCAACGATTCCTGCAATGATCATTACTATGTACCATATTATGAAATCTACTAATCCAATTCTGGATATATGATCCCTTATTTCACTGAATCTAAATGCTGCAGTAAATTCACCATCATAATAAGCCATGTTTGCAATTCCTAGTATAGATAAAGGTATACCTATAAAAAGTGCATAAAGCGCAGAAACGATTATCCCGACAAAAGCTAATCCTATTAATCCTGAAATTGCATCTATAGAAATTCCTGCGCTGAGATATGCAGCTGCTGTAATTGCTGGCGCTGCTAAAACTATCAAGATTATAATTGCTGGAATGGAATAGATTAAAGAAACCAAGAATACTTTTATGCCCTCAATAATCATTTCTCCCCATTCATCAAACTCTGGAAGCTCGTCTGAACCTGCTATGGATGCTTTTATTGCCCTTAACATATAACCATATACTATAAAACTTACAATAAGTCCAATAAGGCCACCTATAAGTCCTACACGTCCACCAAGAATCATAGAGATTATTACTATTACTAAAAATATAACAAATTTTTTCAAGTCTTGAACTGGATATTTAATAGCATCTCCTACTATGTCACCTATGTCCATATTTAATACACCTCCTTTTTTAATTTTGGCATAAGCCGATACTTTATATTACCTTTCAATTATATAAAAGATAATGTTTAATAAAAATAAAAAAATTTAATAATTAAAAAGTGGATATTTAAGTTGTCTTACTTTTGTTTTCAGTGAATAAGTGATTTTCAAGATGTTTGTATAATATTCTATTTTCAATTAAGATTATAGAATGGGGCAAAAATTTAACTACTATAATGAAAAATCATATTTAAGGTTAATTATACTTTGATTTAAAACCGAAAAAACAAAAATAACTGGCTTTAAGCAAATATTTACACTTATTCCAGAATTAAACAATG
>JAEYQZ010000195.1 GCA_023409695.1 Methanobacteriota archaeon
GCCCATCTAAAGGAGCTATTAATGTAGGTAAAATAAGTAAATTACCTTATATTAATCCCGCATATTGTGCAAGGTGTGAAGAATGTATGGATGTATGTCCATCAACTGCAATTAGATACTCTTCAAGGAAAAAGGCATATGAAAAGTTCGGTAAAATTAAAACAATGGAAATTGTCTCTGAACTTCTTGAAAAAGAAACAAAAAAACTTGCAAGAGATGCGGGTAAAGTAGATAGTATCTTAAATAAAATCTCAAGGGATATCAGTTTTGAACACACTGAAGATGAATTTGAAATTGATATCACAGATAATCTGAAGGATGAAATCCGTGAGGCTATGGATGGAACTCTTGAAATTGAAGATATTAGAGATGTAATTGAAAGCACTGTTCCAAAAAGGAATATAGCTGTAGTTGAAGAAAGTTGCATAGGATGTGCCGCGTGCATTGGTGTCTGTCCTGTTGAAGCAATTGAACTTGAGATGCCTTCTCCGGTGCATGTTGGTGAAGAGTGTATTTACTGTGGAAAATGCGTTGAAACATGTCCATTTGGATCTATAGTTCTTAAAGAAGAATATTTTGATGCTCATGAGGATAAAATATTCTTTGTTCGAAAGAATTTAGAAGGTCCAAGGACTGGAGAGATAGCTATCGATAGTGAAACATGCCAGCTGTGCGGTGTATGTGTAAATAAATGCCCTAAAGATGCAATGAGTATCGAAGACGGCAAAGTAGTGGTTGACACTGAAAAATGCATAGTATGTGACACATGTGAAGTGACATGTCCTGTAGGTGCTGTAAAATTAAAAGCACCTTAATTTATTATTTGAATTCGTTAATTTGCGAAATTCATTACATTTTTACAAAACCGAATGTTTTGTATCCGTGAAAATTTTCATATGTTTACAAAATCGAAGATTTTGTAACTGTAAAAATCTATAATTTGTATATATTGAGAAAATAAATATTTTCAGAACCACGAAATCATAGATTTTAGGGTTTTATTTTTTTATTGGAGGTTGAAAATTGGGCAGAAAAGTTTTTATTTCTGATTGTGAAGGCCCCATATCCATAAATGATAATGCATTTGAACTTGCAGGTATTTTTATTGAAGATGGAGAAAAATTTTTCACCATACTCAGTAAATATGATGACATTCTGGTTGATGAAGTTAAAAGAGAAGGATATTATGCGGGAGGAACTTTAAAATTAATTGTTCCTTTCTTAAAAGCATATGGTGCTACAAATAGTAGTATAATCAATTTTTCCAGGGAAAATGTACTTCTCCTTCCAGGTGCAGCAAATACAATGCAATTTATAGATAATATAATGCCTTCTTTCATTGTAAGTACCAGCTATAAACAATATATTCAAGCTCTTTGCGATGTGATTAAATTCCCTTTTGAAAATACATATTCAACTAACCTGGATATGGATGCATATTCCGTGAGTGATGAAGATAAAGAAAAACTAATGGAATTTAGAAAAGTCATAATGGAAAATCCAGATTTTGAAATAATTGATAAAATATTCTGGGATGATATTCCTAAGATGGAAATTAATGAAATCACAGAAAAAGTAAAGCCAGTTGGTGGAGAAGGTAAAAAAGAAGCTGTTATAGATATTTTAGACAGGTTTGGCTTTGATAATTCAGATGTCATGTATGTTGGGGACAGCATAACTGATGTTGAGCCTTTAAGATTTGCAAAAGAGCATGGAGGGCTTGCAATTTCATTTAATGGAAATGAATATGCTATAAAAGAAGCAGAAATTGCAATAATGGCAGATAATACGGTTATAACAGCAATTATCGCGGATCTATTTAACCGATTTGGAAAAGGAGAAGTTATTAAGTTCATTAAGTCATATATGGTTAATACTGAAGATGCTCTTAATAAATATCCTCTAAATGAAAATCTTAAAGAAGCAATAAAACAGGTAAATCTCCCTAAAATTGCAATAGTAAATAGTGAAAATTATGAAGCACTTGTTAATGAAAGTAAGACCTTTAGAAGATTGGTTAGGGGAGAATTAATAGGTGCATTAGGTTAATATATAGATTGTTGGTGGATAAAATGAACATAGAAAATACTTACTGTGAAGCATTTGATGGAATCTGCTGCAGGGTAATTATAACTGCAGATAATAAAGAAATCCTTCAAAGAGCAGCTTACGATGCAACAGCAACTCCTGGAACTGTTATCGGACGTGTTGAGGGAGGTATTGAAAGCTGGCTCAGTGCTGATAAGACTCCTGATGGAAGGGAAGGAGCTGTGCTTCAAATCTGGTATCCAAAAGAAGATATCGAGAAATTCGAAGTGGAATTGTCCTATAGAATAAGGCAGGACATACTTGTAAAGCCTTTTACTGCACTATTTGACGCTTCAAAAAATCCTGCTGGAAAAATGGATATGATGAAAAATGTAGGGCATTGCGGCGATGGATATGAATGGGAAGAAGAAAATTATGGGCGTAAAATGATAATTGTGCCTATAGCTATCCCTGATTTCCAGATAGAACGTGATGTGGGATACATGAAAGGAATTATGGGTGCAAATTTCTGGTATATGTGCAGCACCAAGGAAGCTGTAATAGAAGCTGGAAATGAAGCACTGAATGCTATAGGTGAAGTTGAAGGGGCTATAGCGCCTTTTGATATTTGTTCAGCGGCTTCCAAACCTGAAACAAATTATCCATGGATAGGGCCAACAACAAATCATCCATATTGTCCTTCACTTAAAAAAACCCTTGAACAAGAATCAATGGTCCCTAATAATGTTAAATATATTCCTGAGATAGTAATAAACGGTTTAAACATAGATATTACAAAAAAAGCCATGAAGGCAGGAATCGAGGCTGTAATGGATATTGATGGTGTTGTAAGCGTCTCTGCAGGAAATTATGGTGGCCAGTTAGGAGATCATAAGATATATTTAAATGAATTGTTTGAATAAACTTAAGCTTAGGGAGAATTTAATGAAGAAATTTGATGTAGTGGGATTTGGCGCATTAAATGTTGATAAACTTTATAATGTGAATAAAATAACCTGCGAAGATGAAGAATCTTATATAACTGATTTTAACAGATCATGTGGAGGTTCTGCTGCAAATACAGTTATAGGGATTTCAAAATTAGGTATGAAAACAGGATTTATAGGTAAAGTTTCGAAGGATTATGATGGAAAGCTTTTACTTGAAAACCTTCAAAAAGAAGGTGTAGATACAGAAGGTATTATCATTGCAGATGGTAGAAGTGGAAACGTTCTTGGTTTTGTAGACAAGAATGGGCAAAGAGCACTATACGTAGATCCTGGTGTTAATGATTTAATTAAGCCTGATGAAGTTAAATTAGATTATTTAGAAAATTCTAAGGTATTACATCTTGCATCGTTTGTAGGTGAATCTTTTAAGGCTCAAGAAAGTATTATAAATGAAATCTCTGAAGATATTATTGTAAGTCTTGATCCTGGAAGAATATATGCTGAAAGAGGCATCAATTATCTTAAAAATATTTTAAATAGAACAGATATTATTCTTACTAACGAAGAAGAATTAAAGTATTTAACTGGTAATAAATATAAAACATTTAAAGAAGGAGCGGAAGTTTTACTGGAATATAATATAAATACTGTAGTAATTAAAAGAGGAGATAAAGGCGCATATATTACAAATGGTGATGAAAGCTGTTTTATAGAGCCATTTGCTGTTAAATGTGTTGATACAACAGGTGCAGGAGATGCATTTAACGCAGGATTTTTATATGGGCTTCTTAATAATAAAAACATTGAAGAATCAGGCAAATTAGGAAATTTTATTGCTTCATGCTGTATAGGGAAGTCAGGGGCAATTAAAGGACTGCCAAAAATATCTGAATTGGATAAATTTGATAAAATAATTAATATATAAATTTCATCTACCTACCAAAGGTGTAATTATGGACATAACATTTAAAAAGGACAAGAATGTGCTAAAAGACGAAGTCATCCATAAGGCTATGGATCTAGAAGAAATTAAACCAGAGATTGAAAAATACAGGTTAAAGAGAAAGTGTATAACCATTTCTCCAGAGTGCATAAGGTGCAATTTGTGTGCTGAAGAATGCCCTGTAAATGCTATATCTGAAGCAAAAGCAACTAAACCTGCTAAAGTACTTGAGAACTGCGTTAACTGTGAAATTTGCGCTCAAACTTGTCCTGTAAAGAGTATACATGTTATAGAAAGTACATCTGATGTTGAGGATGAAGAAGTAAAATACCGTCTTAAAGACTTAAAGGTACCTCATAGAACCCTTAAAATGAAGAATATTGAAGTAGCTGAAGATAAATGTATTTCCTGTGGAACCTGCGCTAAATTCTGTCCTACAGGTGCAGTAAATGCTGAGGAAGGAAAACCAACTGTAATAGACAAATCAGCATGTGTCGGGTGTGGAGCGTGTGTTAACGTATGTCCAGAAAATGCGATAAAGCTTGAAAGGGAATTAGGGCCTGTACTGAAAACAAAAGAACTCTCAATTAACAGAGAAGCATGTGTTTCCTGTCAGGTATGTGAGGAAAATTGCCCTGTAGATGCTATTAAACTTGAAGATGGCGAAATAGTATTTTCTGAAGATAAATGTATTTTATGTGAAGTGTGTTCCAGTAAATGTCCAGTGAGCGCATTAAAACTTGAGAGGTCGTCCAATGAAAGTTAAGGAAATGATGGATAAAGAATATATATACGTATCTCCGGATCAAAACGTGGTTGAAGTATCATTACTAATGGAAAAGACAAAAAAATTTACAACGCCTGTTGTGGATAGCGAAAAAAAGCTGATTGGTTGGATAACTTCTCTGGAGGTTGCAAAAGCACTTAGAGAAGGCAAAAAGAAAGTATCAGACGTTATGCGCCCTAAAGATGAAATTGTAAATGTGCATGAAAATGATCCAGCAAGATTAGCTGTTTTAGAGACTACAAAGCATAAAGTAATAAGTATGCCTGTTTTAAATGATGATGATATTGTAGTTGGTGTTGTAAGGACATTTGACATAGTAGAAACACTTTCACAGCTTTATGATATTAAAGTTTATAAAATATTTGAAGCCATGGCAGATGAACTTAAAGGAGTAAGCTGGGATGAACTCATGGAAGCATCTGCAATAGTTACCAGAAGAAGAACCGGTCAAAGAATTACACCTGAAGAATATGAGAAAAACATTAGAGATGCTACCTTTGGTGAGGCTATTTGGGCAACTGGCGGGCTTGAAAAATTCTTTGTTGGTTTAATTGCTATTGGTGAGCTTGTAATTGCAAGAAAAGTTGCAAGAGCAAGACAATAATATTTTTATTATTTTATTTTTTGAGTATTATTTAAGATAAGAATTAATATTCAACTTATTTTTTTAAATTTAGTAAACATTAAAAAAGGTTTTTAAATTTATAATTTAAAAGGAGGAATTTTAATCCTCCTACTTTTGAGCTTTAAAAATAAATTAATACTGTGTTTAGTGAAGTAGTTTTATTAGCGATACCAATGATTTTTATGGTGTTTATGGTGTTTATGGTGTTTATGGTGTTTTTTATGGTGTTTGTTCCATTTATTCCACTTGTTCCATTTGTGGCCTTTATTCCAGTTATGTCCGTAGTTATTTCCGATTTGTCCGTGGTTTGGACTTCCATGGTTAGTTCCGATTTGTCCGTGGTTTGGGCCGCCATTGTATGGCGCAGCTGCTACTACTCCAGAAAGACCTATTGCTACCATAAGTGCAAATAGAATTATCCCTAATTCTTTCTTCATATTTTCACCTCCACATACGCATTATTAATACAAAATTTTATATTTGTACTAAATAAGTATATGCCTATTTAGTAATAAATATATTACTATTATTATTACTATCTATTAGTTTTACTATCAAAAAATGTAATTAAATCTGGTTATTGAGACATATGTTTTCTTGAAAAAAATTAGAATAGAATAGAAAGGAGAAATTTTTCTGAAATTTTACTTAGTATATAGCTGTAATAAAGAATTAATTGAGCATTTAATAGCTAATATTTGATTTTATCCATATGACCTATTTATATTATCCTCAATAAATTAAATATCTATTATTTAGTTTAATTTAGATATAAAATGAGAAATGGCTGTTTTTTTATTGGTAATTGTAATTAAAATAGAGAGAACAAAAAATATTTTATAATTAGCAATTTGTGAATAAAAGATTTAAAATTTTAATTTTCTTTTTAATAAAATAAGCTAAATATTTAAATTTGGATTTATAGGCCAAACGGAATAATGAGGCGATAGAGGTGTAATATAGTAAATTGCCTGAAAATCCCGTTTGGCCTAAATTAATTAAGTAATATTCTGCATTACTATTCAAATATTATTTAATTTGAGCTTAACTCTCTACACAATTTATTTAAATTTTTATGCTAAATTATAACATTTATGTGTCTAAATGGAGTTTTTTAGGATTTAAAAGCCTAAAATAGAATAGGAGGAGTTTTAATCCTCCTAATTTCTCATCTTCTTACTTATAATTCTTGAAATTTCTTTCATGTTTTTGATTTAACTGTAGCGAAAGACTTCAAGATGCTTATCTCCATCCGTGGTGACGATGGTGACGCTGCATCCTCCACCACCATGGTGGATGCCACCATGGTCCATGGCCCCACCGTGGGCCGTGATCCCGGTCAAATCTATCTCTGTCTCTATCTCTGTCTCTATCTCTATCACGGCCTCGGTCATTGTAATTACCGCTGTTAATATTTAAATTCAATGCATTATTTGCACTGCTAGTACCGACATTGCTTCCGACAGCAGTGTTATCATCTACTGCTGCTACTGCTCCTGAAAAGCCTACTGTCATTACAAAAGCGACTATGAAAATTGCTAGTTGCCTTTTCATCTTTTCACCTCCTGCACCTACATTTGATACAAAATTCGAAATTTTTGTATCGTAGAATGCTTTATGTTTTTTAAATAATAAAATCATTTCTAAAATTATTACTATCAAAAATTTGGACTATATATCATTAGTTTATTATTATCAGAGAACAAATACTGCAGAAAAAGCATAAATAATCTTTCGGTATCGCCTATTTTAAATTAATTTGAGCTAAAAAAACAATTGGAAGAACTTGATTATTATTTATATTATTAAATGAATAAATCACTTCGAAGTAACTTTGGCAACTGGTAAAAATTAAGAATTCTTTAAGAGTTTGGTTATATTAAAAACTCTTAATCTTAAAAAAAAGTTAAAATTGAAAATATTTAAAATTTAATAGGCCAAACAGAAAAAGTGGGCAATAATAAAGTTGTAATGCAAGCTGATTGCACTAAAATTCCATTTGGCCTATTATGTAACTAAATTAATAGATATTTTGAATTTATATCCAAAATACTACTAAATTTAGACTGTACATGTATATTACATTATTTATTATGTAGTTAATGTAATAAAAAACTTGTTATTTGTATAAAAATCATCAGAGTAAATGCTTGCTGCAAATTAATTTTTGATGGTCTAAAAATAATCAGATTAATTTTAAAACAGGGATTATTTTAAATTTTAATAAAGTTTCTACAAAAAGTGAAAAATAGCTGTAAATGATAGTAATTAGATTAAAAATTGAAGCCTTAAAATTATTTAAATTTTTTTAAACCTGGAGAATCATCAGTGCGATCAGCTTGCATTTATATAATGACTATATATTCCACACTGACGATTCTACTTATCAACAGGTTTACCAGCACATAAATTTAGATTAACTATGTGTTGAAGTTTAATGATTTGATAGTTATAGCCCCTACACTGTTTGAGTTACTGTTAATTATAACTGGATTAAATGTGTTGGTATTTGTTATATTGTTAGTGTTAGTAGAGGAAGAAGTACTGGTCACTGTGTTAGTGTTGGTATTTGTTAAATTATTTGTGTTGGTAATAGTAGTAACCTGGCTTTGTGCTTGTGCCTGGTCTTGAGTTTGGTTTTGAGTTGGATCTAATATAGATGCGTTAGGATCTAAAGTTAGGTTTAGGTCGATTAGTTGTGCTGATGCTGCTCCTGTCATTCCTACTGCTGCAATGAACGTTAGTATTAAAATTAGCATTGGACGCTTCATGTTTTTCACCTCCCTTTTAGATAATTCACGCGATTTGATTAATACAAATCGATTAAATTAGTACAAATTATTGACTGAATATAATCAATTTGATTAATACAATCAACGCTATTAGTATGTACTTACAATAATAAAAACTTTACTATTGATAATACTTATGTTAATAATTTATTTAAAAAATAATAATTTAAAGCAAATCTATTAGAGTCTAAATTCAAACACTGAATAAAAAAAATAAAAAATATAATTTTACTGATGATAGATGAGGATCATCAGTGCAATCAGCTTGCATTTATATAATAACCAGATGTAGGTTACCACACTGATGATTCATTCTATCAATATTTCATCTAATTTTTATAAGTTGAGATTATATGAGCTAAGATTTATAGCGCCTACACTGTTTGAGTTGCTGTTAATTATAACTGGATTAAATGTGTTGTTGTTAGATATAACGTTAGTGTTGGTAGATGAAGAAGTACTGGTCACGGTGTTAGTGTTGGTATTTGTAAAGTTGTTTATGTTGGTAATGGTCGAAACCTGGCTTTGTGCTTGTGCCTGGTCTTGAGTTTGGTTTTGAGTTGGATCTAATATAGATGCGTTAGGACCTAGAGTTAGGTTTAGGTCGATTAGTTGTGCTGATGCTGCTCCTGTCATTCCTACTGCTGCAATGAACGTTAGTATTAAAATTAGCATTGGACGTTTCATATTTTTCACCTCCCTCTCGATATTTCATCAGATTTGATTAATACAAACCGATTAAATTAGTACAAATTATTGACTGAATATAATCGGCCTGATTAATACAATCAGCATTATTAGTATGTTAAACTAGTAATAAAAACTTTTCTATAATTCATACTAATATTACATAATTCGCATGAAAACAGATTTTAAAAATAAGATTATTCGATTTGACTAGAAATTTAAAATTAATTTTAAACTTATATCTTAAAAATAAAATTCTAAAATCTTATTAAAAGTTATATACTAAAATTAAATAATTCATAATCGGGAAGCCCCGATTATGAACTGTATCTGCTTGCGAGTAATCCGCCAAGTACCCCGACTATTCCCATTAATAGGGAAGTGATGTTAAGTCCTGATTCTTGCATACCTACGCCACTTGGATTATTATTTTTATTTGGTGTTGAAGCCATAAGTTCAGGTACATTACCTGATCCATAATCCCCGCAATATGGAACATATCGTAGTCCTTCGGCTTGTAACTGTGCGTTTATGTTAGATGAACAAAGGCTTATATCACCTATCCTGTTTTCAGAAGTTAAGTATATAAATGGATTGAAAGTATTTGTGTTTATAATGCTTATGTTATTTATTGCATTAGCAGTGCTGGTAGCTGTATTATTGTTAGAATTGTTTAAAGTATTGTTATTGGATGAGCTCTGACTTTGGGAATTTGCTTGTGCCTGGTCTTGAGTTTGGTTTTGAGAAGGATCTAGTACTGATGCATCACTACCAACTGTTATGTTTTGAGCAGCAGTACTTCCTATCCCAATACCTGCAATCACAACAAGTGACAAGAATATTATCAATATCAAACTCAAAAACGAACAGGATATATACAAGAAAAATTAATAGAAATATATGCAAAGGGCGGATTTAAAAAACACAATAGATCAGATCAAAAGAGAAGAAGTAGTGCAAAAATGGTTAAAGGGGCTAAAAGAAAGCACTAAAAAACCTTATTTAACAGCACTGGCTGATTTTTGTATTGTAACAAATAAAAATCCAACAACACTGCTAAATATCACCTATCAAGAACAGGAAAACCGTATCCCACCATGGGAATTGCAAATAGATCAATGGTTTATAGCATATAAAGACTACTGTTACGAACGGAACTATTCAAAACAAACCTGTCAAGGGCGTAGAGCGATAGTAAGCAGCTTTTTTCACATGTTTAAAATAAATACTCCAACTAACTTAGTCAGACGAGAAAAAGACAAATTGATTGTTAAAAATGAACGTAAAGGTTTAACTAAACAAGATTTAATTGATGCTATAAATGCTGCGAAATCATTCAAATTAAAGGCACTTATTCTAACACAAGCTACTTCTGGTATGGCTCAAATTGATGTACTTAAATTAACCATAAAACAGTTTGAAAATGGATTGATTGATATAGGGAATGGCTGTAAAATTTGTAAAATAAGCATGAGAAGATCAAAAACCAATCAGGAGCATATCACTTTTATAGGATTTGAAGCTGTTGATTTAATACAGAACTATCTTCAACATGAAAGAGGAGAATATGATCCAGAATGGGCTTTATTTTCAGCTAAAAAAGGGATAAAAAAAGCCTTTACTGCAAATGGATATAATTCAGCTATCAAACGTTTAAATAAACGTTTAGGATGGGAAAATAAAAAATGGTTATTTGGTAAATTAACTACTCACATGTTCCGTAAGTTCTTTGAGACTCAATTAACTGATTCAGGTATGGTTGATGAACATTTACGTCATTTTATGGGTTGGAAACCTAAAGATCCTTTAAAACAAAAATATTACCTTGCGAATTCCGAAGAGCTTCAAAAAAGTTATATCCATCATTTAGGTTATTTATGCTTAAATGA
>JAEYQZ010000232.1 GCA_023409695.1 Methanobacteriota archaeon
ATCATCTATTCCAGAAGCTACAGCTTCTTCAACTACGTATTGTATTGTTGGTTTATTAAACACTGGAAGCATTTCTTTTGGTTGTGCCTTTGTGGCAGGTAAAAACCTTGTACCAAGTCCAGCAGCCGGTATCACCGCTTTCATAACTGTTCACCTATTAATTTCATGTCAAAAGTTTAAATTCTCTAATTATACATACTATACTTACATTCAAATGACTTATAAACTTTTTTGGTTTTTTTATGGATTTAATTTTCCACCTGTACTTTGTCATTTATAGAATATATCTTTAAAAGATTTATTTTACCTTTTGTAACTTCAGTATATTCCTTAAGAACAGATTTATTATCTCCCCATATTATATAAAAGTCAATATTATACTTTTTCAACTGTTCCTGTAATTGGGAATTACCAGTATTATTCGTTTGCCCCAAATAGTTAGTTCCCAGATAATATGACAAATAAGCCATAGATATTTGCTTATTATCCTGATTAACTGCTATATTTCCATGAACACTGTATTGATCTTCAATAAGATTTGCTATGTTATATATTTCCTTATCCGCATTAATATTTTCACTCAAAAATGAGACAGGCATCCATATAAATGAAAGTGCAAAAACCAGCAAAACTATGCTTTTCCTACTGCCAGTAAAAAAGCTATGTTTAAACAATTCATTAAGCAAATATCCCCCCATTAAAAGTAATAATATATATGAGATCCATAAATATCTCTCTTCAACTAAAATAGGGAGATAACCTGCAGAAAATATAATTACAGTTAAAATAGGATATATTCTATTATCTTTTAATATTTTCCTAAATGGTTTTAAAAAAAACATTAAATATACAAACAGTATTATAAGTGCAAAATATGAGAATGATTTGTATATATTAATTGTATCAATAGTATTGACGTATATAAGCTTCAACTGGTATTTAAAATTGCTCCATGATCCAAATGAGCTCCAAGATTTGACATCTGCACCTGGAGTCAGAGATCCATCCCGTGTAATCCCCCCAAGATAGTGTGTTACTCCCCATCCGTTAGATTCAGGGCCTACAAGATTATGGTTAAATTCTCCAGAAATACTATAAGTTACTTCACCCTCTTTTTGACTTATTAAACCAATCCAGATCCCACTAATAACAAAAAATACTGCAAATCCAATAAATAAATTTTTCAGCACTTTTTTTCTTTGAACATTCTTAAAGTAATGAATGATATTAAACAAAGCAAAATGTACAATAAAAAATGGAAAAGCATAACTCTTTGTTAAATAAGCCAATGCTCCAAGTAAACCACAAAGTAGCCCATTAGATAATTTATCAGAGTATTTCGAATCGAATATGATGTTAAAATAGTATACAAGTATACAAACTAACAATAAATCAGGTGTTATCACACTGTATGCAAAATATAGAACTACAGGAACTGCTGAAAAAAGAATTACAGTTCTAACAGTCTCATTCATTTCAAACTTATGGGACAATTTTCCAATACCAAGTAGAGTGAAGAAACCTATGATTAAAGCCAGTACTTTCGTTGAAAACAGTACATATACTGGATTTAAACCATAAACAAGAAATGGAACCAAAAGCCAGGATATAAGGGGACTCCAGTAAGCACTGATGGCATTACTATAATCTCCCATTAAATATGTTTTAGCAATTTTTATATAAACTAGACCATCAGGGTTAATCTGATACTGATAATACCTAATTAGTATAATTCCCAGTATTAAAAAAGTCATTAAAGCCATAATCAGGCTTATATTACTTTTTAAAGTGACATTATTGCTTATATGTTTAGTCCAGTTCATAGTAATCGTATTAATAATGTCTCCTGACGCCATTTAAGTTATATTAACAATCCTTTATTAATTTATGTTTTATCTAAAATACTATTCTATAATCTAACTTAAAATTTTATATTTTTACTTGATGCACCTCAGTAAAGAAACTCAAGTGCAAAACAAATTAATGCTAAAATCGGAAGTGGAAGTGTAATTATGTAATATTTTCTATTTGCACTAATTTTAGAAAAATATGTGATTAAAATCAGAGTTAAGCCTAATAAGAACCATCCTGATGCATTAAAATAGTATTTTGTATAAAACGCATATGCAGCCATAATAAAAACTACAACTGCCAGCAAATAATTTGTATTTTTACTTGTCATATTTTGTAACCTGTTTTTAAATTAATTATCCATATTTTATATTTTTAATTGAATATTACGCACAATATCCTGTTTTAACCAAATGATATAATCGAGAATTCATGTATAAATAAATTAGATAATTTTTTTTATATGGGATTAAATATTAAATATATAAAAATAACTCAACTTTTAGATATATAATACTTGTTCTAATCTAATTTCCAAATATCAACTATTATCATATTTTAAATTAAATTTATCCTTTAAAATACGTAAAAATTTGGATTTAGGGAGATTATAAACTCTGAGAGTCTTATGATGGCTTTTAAACCCTGAAATAATCTCAACTTGAGACCCAGTAAGACGCGAAAATTCATTTACTATTTCTTTATTAGCTTTACCTTTTTGTGGAACTGATTTTATTCTAATTTCTATTTTTTCTCTCCACTCATTGTAACCAATTATTTCAAACTTCTTTGATTTAGGAGAAACTTCTATATCTACCATTATTCCATCATCAGTTTCAGTTACAGCTTTCATATGATTACCTATCTAAATATGCCTCTTTTATTTTTCAAATAGCTTTTTAAAAATGTAATATTTAACTTTCTATAGATAAAATGATGCCTTAATCTTAAATTTATACAAAATATTTTGTCAATGTATATTAACACCCATATAATCTATTATTTCTTGATCAACCCCAAATATAACTGCATAAATCAAATTTATCAAAACATCACAGCTAATTAATTATGATTATCTATAACTCAATTGATTTTATGAATTAAAAAATGTTCTACTATACTGTTATTAACTATCAGCATACTAGTAATAATATGCTAAAAATTAACACACTTGCTAAAAGCAAGCTATTTTTTGCATTATTTTTAGTGATATACTCCATATTAGGGGTTTATCTCATCGGATATTACCAGTATGATACAATAAGTAGAGATTTAATTGTCATTATTTCTGTTGCAAAGTTATATGCATCAGGAGATATTTCAAATGCAGTTAACGGCTACTGGGGGCCGTTTTTTCCATGGTTACTTGTCCCATTTATTTTAGGAAGTCCAACACCACAATCTGTAATGTATGCTACTAAAATAATATCCTTAATTACCGGCATTTTTACAATTACAGGAACAATATTTTTATCCTACAGGTTCGAAATGAATGAAAAAATTAGAATAATCATTATTTTTCCAGTTATTTTTGTTATACTTTACTTTGCATTACGTTATAACCCAGTAGACTTGTTACTTGCATGTTTTTTAATATATTACCTGTATTTTATTTTCAATCCATCATATTCTCAGAATCTATATAACGGCGCATTATGCGGAATTTTTGCAGCTATAGCTTATTTAACAAAGAGTTATGTTTTTCCATTTTTCATTGCACATTTTATAATAATGAACTTATTTTACTATCTAAAAAGTACAGCAAATAGGAAAAAAGTAGTGAAAAATTTATTTTTAGGTTTAACAGTGTTTTTTATTATAAGTGGGGCATGGAGTACAGTTATCAGTGAAAAATATGACCATATAACATTTGGAACATCCGGAAAATATAATTTTGAAGAATCTGGCCCGCTCCAACATGGAAGTCCAATCTGGAATGGATTAATGAAACCTCCTAATAATAAATCAGTAAGCGCATGGGAGGATCCATCCTATTTTAAAATGAAATCATGGAATCCTCTAGATTCATGGAAATCCTTTATTTATCTACTTAACTTAATGGCAAACAATTTTTTAAAATTAATTGGATACTTTCAGCAGTTCACCTATTTTTCTATGATAATTCTTGTTATTTATCTGTCTTTTCTCTTTAAGCCTCTCCATAAATTAATTTCAACTAATGGAGAACAAATATACCCTTTTTTAACTATAATCCTGTTTTGTACAGGTTATCTTATTATTTTTGTAGAATTCAGGTATTTTTTCATTGTATACATCTTAATAATATTAATGGGAGGTTATCTTCTAAATATATTATCTAAAACAAGATTTTTAAACAAATGGGGCACCTTTTTACTTTTATTATTGTTTATAATATCAATAATTGTAGTTCCTATAAGTTCACTGGCGAATAACCAGTACATAGGACAGGACTATTACACCATGAGTAATTCCATCAGTAAATATAACGTACACGGCAATATAGCTTCTAACGATAAATACAGAGATTCATTAAACATAGCTTATTATTTAAATGCCCATTACTATGGGCGGGCGACCAACAGCACCACAAAAAAACCCATGACTGATGCTGAATTAGAAAAAAGTTTTAAAGAATATAACATTGATTACTATTTTTTCTGGGGAAACTCAAATACCAATGGGGATTTATTAAAAAAATACAAAGAAATAACCAACGGTACCATAAAAGGTTTGAAAATATACAAAATAAGATGAAACTAACCGTGCAAATGCAAACATTTAAATAGTGTAACATAAATAAGATGATATGTTCTCGTGTTTGTTTTACTTGAACAAGCAGGGGTGGTCGAGCGGTCAAAGGCGCTAGGTTGAGGGCCTAGTGAGTGAGTCTCTTCGCGGGTTCGAATCCCGTCCCCTGCATTAAAAATCCTCAAAAATCGAAGATTTTTGGGGAGTTAGAAAAATATTACATATTTTTCTAAAAATTTTTGAATTTTTTATGTTTGCAAAATGAAATTTTGCAACCGCGAAAATTGAAAATTTTCGCATGCCTCGAAAACAGAGCACTTGAAAACCGCAGGTTTTCGGTGCGTCAAACACATTGTATTTGACAGTTTTCAAAGGCACTTCAATAAATCCAATTTTTCGAATTTTTGTTTAAAATCTAAGATTTTGGTAAATGCATTTAGAGTTTTCTAATTTTAAAATAACTTTTTTTCAATCAAGTCTATAATTAATCTATTTATGCAAATCACTATTTACTTTAAATAAAAAAGATTATGACCATTTAACATAATCTAAATCAAATTATCAATAAAACTCCAAACAATAAGCATAATAACAAATAAAAGCAGTGTAACTATTATATACAACTTTCCACGTTGTTTAACAGAATTTACTGGACGAGTATATAAATATACTGCAGGTATAAGTGCAACTATAAAAACAAATGGCATTATAAATCCAATGATTATTGCCGCTATTGTAATGATATTAACAATAAGATAGCTGCTTCCCTTATCTATTTTTTGTTCTCCGCACTTTAAACAATATTCTTCATTATCTGAAATTTCAGTTCCGCATTTTTGACATGTTACCATAATATCCTCCATAAAGGTATTATTTAAAACGCAGATATATCCTTTGCTAAAAACACCAAATAGACCTTTATTTTAAGTAAAAATTTTGGATTATTATTTTTAATGTTTCGATTTTAAAAACAAAGTCAAATAATAATATCCAGTTGAGGATGCTGAATTAAAATTTTCTTTTTTAAAAAAAAGATTTGCTCAGTAATATTCCTTTTTAAAGCATTTATGGCACCTGTAAACATGAATATATTGAATATCTCCTTCAGGAGTTTCTTTAAGCTTTGTATCTTCATGTTCCATAGGTTCAAAGCAATCTGTACATATCCTGTTATTTACACAGCCGGTTTCAAAAAAATGCTCCTCAGTTACTATATTGTCATTTTTAAGCTGCTGGAGTATTTCTAAGAGTGTTTCTTCATCAACTCCTAGAATATCCTCTATTTCACAGAGGTAATATTGATCACCATTATCCTCTATAAACGACTTGACTTTTTCGTATGCATGATCCAAATTTGATCACCTATTCCTAGCTTTAATTATGATTATTCCTAAAATTACTCCTATTAATGCACCTATTACTCCACCTAACAATGCACCTACCACATTCATAAAAATCACCTTATCTTTTTAATTACATTTCCCCAATATATTTCTACTTTGTGATAATTATTCTACTACTATCTTTACTTTTAAATCTTTTCCTTCCTTTAAATCATCTACAAGTTCTTTTTTAAGGTCAACTGCAGCTTTATCTGATTTTATCATCAAAGTACGGCTACATTTAAAATCACTTTTTCTACAGACCATATCTGTTGGGTGATCCAGGGTGAGTTCGGGATGTCCATACCCTCTAATTTCATCTTTCGCATTTTCTGTTTCCAGTTGAACTTTAATTATCGTATTTTCATCTTTTATGGCTTCTCTAAGTTCAGGAGGAAAATCTCCAAGCTTAGTTTTAGATGCAACTCCTACAATACAATCTGCCCTTATTCCTATCTCTTTATCCATAGTAACTTCAAACGTTGATTTATGGGCTGAAGTGACGTTTTTATGTCCTTTAGCGTGAAAAGTGTATTCCATATGATTTCTCCGAATATTTTCTTTAAATTTTGGTAATTCTACAAAATAAAATCAGTTAGTTAATATTGATTAAAGACTATAAATAATTAAATATATTAATTTCAATTTAAAAATTATTAAAAGTACAAAGTTTAGCTTTCAGGAAGATTAATTTATGCAGTTTTTTACTGAAGCAGCGAAAAATCGTAGATTTTTCTGTGCATCAAAAATTTAAGAATTTTTGAAGCCCAGCAGTTATTTACACTTATCTTTGCCATCCATTTTACATTAATAATAGATAGAGTTAATAGAGCGTATAA
>JAEYQZ010000172.1 GCA_023409695.1 Methanobacteriota archaeon
AATTTATTTAGAAAGTCCTGATTTTACCAGATACAAGCATGTCAGTTATGCTTGTTATATTTTCTAACCAGTAATCTGTGATTTCTTCTACCTGCTTATTAACACTTTCAAGCTGGTATCCATCTTCAAGAATCATTTGAACACTTGCAGCCTTTGGAATGTTAATTGGTTTTCCAATCTGGCTTAAAAGCATTATATGGACCTGTTTTACTCCTTCAACTTCAGTTATATCATTTGCGATTTTATTTGAGAGGAGATTGTATATTTTACCAACGTGGTTTATTGGGTTCTTTCCAGAAGTTGCTTCCATGGACATAGGTCTGTTTGGTGTTATTAATCCGTTAGCACGGTTTCCACGTCCTACGGAACCGTCATCACCCATTTCTGCTGAAGTTCCGGTAACAGTCAGGTAAACTGAAGGATTTTCCGGGTCATGGACATCTGCAGTGTTTATATAAACTTCTACGTTTCTTTCTGTGTATTTCTCAGCGAGCTTCTGTACTTCATCATGTACCTTTGCTTTTACATCAATATAATGGTCAAGATCATTAACATATTTTGAAACCATGGCTGAAGCAACTGTAAGTACGATGTGATTATCATCTCGAAGTCCCATAACTTTAATATCTTCACCTACTTGCGGATATTTCTTTTTAAAGTCTCTGGAGTTCAGCATATTTTCTGTAGCGAGTACTATATTCTCTGTTTCTGAAAATGGTGCATAACCTACCCCAAATGAGGTATCATTAGATGAAGGCGCTTCTCCTTTTCTTTTGAATACATCTGTTAAATCGCCTGATCCGTGTCCTATTTTACATTCTACGACTGTAGCAGTTTCAACATCGAGGTTTATAATATTTTCTCTTAAATATTCTTTTGCAGCGGCTATGGCTATCCTATCAAGACCCATTTTCTTTATTTCTAATTTTCCATTTTTTTCATTGTGGAATTCGGCTATTCCCCTTCCTGTAAGGAGGATGTCCATTGGTTTAATTATATCTCCACCGCCGAATACTGGGTCTGATTCTCCTGCTGTAATCTGAACCTCATCAGTGTTATGGTGCATTATTTCTCCGAACTGCTCGATGTATGCATTGCATAAAGCTCTACTTACGGATTCTGCTATTCCGTCACTGATACTGTCGGGGTGTCCTATACCTTTTCTTTCTACTATCTCTATCTCTTGCTGTTCAATTGGTTTTTGAATGAGCTTTTCAACGAAAATATTTTTTTTCATAAATGTCCTCCCTTTTAACTATACAAATACGTCATAAAATGTAAAGTCAAAGTAACCGTGATCTCATATGTTCTTATTTTTTAAGATATTTAAATATATTCTTACCCTACTAATAAAGAATAGAGTAAAATAATCTAAAAAATTTAATATTTATGTTAAATGTCGTATGATTATAAAAAATAGGTATATACTTTTAATTTACAAAATAGAGGCTTTAAAATGCAGAATCATTCAAATATCAAACATTTTATGGTAATGAACAGAACTAAATCTACTGTACTTGGCGAAAGTGAAATTGCAAATACATTCTTCTCAAGGTTAAGGGGAACAATGTTCAAAAAGGAACTTAAACGAGGGCTAATTTTAAAACTTCCAAGTAGTAGAAGTCGGAGCGGCTCAGCAATTCACATGTTTTTTGTAAGATTTCCTCTGGATATAATTTTTGCAGATTCAGATAAAAAAGTGGTTGATGTAGTCTCAATCGATCCATGGAAGACTTATACTCCTAAAAAACCGGCAAAATATGTTATAGAAATGAAAAAAGGCACTATTGAGTCATCTGGCACTGAAATAGGGGATGAGTTGGATTTTATGTGTGAAAATGCTTAAATTTATCTATAAAAGCATTAACAAGTACATAAAATAAGTTCGCTCATGATTTGAATCTGTATTGACCTGTAACATGCATTAATAACTTGTAATATGATAAACATGAGCGATTACTACTGTTTAAGGATTAAATCTTTGTTATTTCAAATCTACAGAAATTATCTCCCATTCCCCAGCAATTTACTTCTTCAAATTGCCATGGTTCACCAGTTATCTCAGAGAGACCTCCTGTAATTCTACCTCCTTCATAGTAGCATACAGGCTTATTTAAGTTAGGCATCCCAGCACAGCTCATACATTCGTCAACTTTGACTATAATTTTGTCATCTTCAATGCTTTCAGCAGTTATAATACCGTAACCCCAATTTCCAAAATCAAATTTAACACAGTCGAGCCAGCCTTGGACATCTCCCTTTTCAACTTTCCCTGTTTCTATCATTTGTTTGGCTCTTAAGATTGAAAATTCGTCACCAGCCATTCTCAAAATAGATCCCATAGTTCCCATACTAAACTGTGTACTTCCAGTAAGGATAATTGATCTTAAAGCACCCACGGAATTTGCTGAAACAAGTGTTTTCCTTTCTTCGCAGAATGGGCCTGGCCTTGTAGCATCCATTCCGGGACTTAAACATAATATACTGGCACCATCTTTCAAAATTAAACCCATATTTTGTAAATATTCATCGTAGTTTGTATATTCTGGCATTTGATCACTTTTTCATGTACTTGCGAGCTTATTTTTGTCTCTAACATGATTAACTAAGATGTTTATGCATGTATACTTGCTAAAATTGAATTTTTGGAACCTATAAAGAGTGTTTTTTTATCTCTTCTATATGACTTATTGATTCTTTTTTGTTTTTTTGAAGATCTTTTTACCGTGCCAAAAACAGGGAAATGTATAATTCCTGTAAGTTCTGAGTCTATATCTGAAGAAATTTCTTTTTTATGATTAAATCGTTTTTCCAACTAATAATTGCCCTGATATCCCTTTCTACTTGAATCTTTAAGCATTTTATTTATCATGTTAGCGCTCTTATACTTCAAATAAGCTTTTATAACATTCATTTTTGTCAATGTTATTAGCTTATTAAAATAGTATTATTATTGGGTTGCACTGTGCTTACTTATAAATATTACTATAAAATCCTTAAAATAATATTAATGCCATATTATGTCTTAAATTATTAAAAGGGAATTAGATATTAAAAATATGTAAAAAACAAATCGTCATGCATTTTTAATATATGTAAAATAACATATTAGATTAAAAAAGCTTAAAAAATTTACGGTTTTATGATTATGAATAAATTAGTACTTTGGAATGTAATAAATTTCTAAATAGTAAGTTATAATAAGTCGAAAATAATTAAAATAAAAAATAAATAATGTGTCTGATTCTATTTTCTCCCTTTTATTGAATTTAGAGCCATTTGAGCAACTTTTTTTACCACAGGGTTTTCATCGTTAGATGCTTTTTCAAGAGGGTCTATTGCGCTCTCATCTCCAGCTCCAGAAAGGCCCACTGCAGCAGCATATCGAACACTTGCCCTTTCATCATTTAATGCTTCAATTAATGGGGCAATAACTTTTTTATCTTCGAAAACACCAAGCGATAAAGCAGCAGCTTCTCTAACATGACAATCTTCATCTTTTAATGCTTTAATTAGAGGATCTACAGCTTGGGGGTCTGCTAATTCTGCAAGAAGTTCTGCAGCATCTTCTCTTCTTCTCCAATCACCATTTTCCAGTTCACCCATAAGATAATTTAAATCTCTATTTTCTGATTCGGCCAATGCACTACCTCCTAGCTATCATATTTGTTTTTAAACTTTTAAAAACTTATTCATTTCTATCATATTTTTCACATTATATCTTCGATAGTACGTCCGCTTAATACAGATTCAGGTTGATCAATCAGGATATCCTTACCGGGATCTGCCTCATTATCTTTCTTTTTTAAAAGAAGCCAGAATTTTCTGTTTCCTTTTCCTGTATGTATAAGTGCATAGCCCCCCTTAAGCTTATGGCCTTCAAGCCAGATATCTACGTGTCCATTATTAACAGATTCTTCCATATTGACTTCCTGCCCCTCTTTTTCATTTAAATTACGGTAAGTACCAGTATCCCATACAATTACAGTACCTGCACCATAATTTCCTTCTGGAATAATTCCCTCAAAATCAATGTAATCTATAGGATGGTCTTCTGTTGGGACTGCAAGCCTTTTTTGGCCTGGATCTGTAGAAGGTCCCTTGGGAATTGCCCAGGACTTTAAAACGCCGTTAACTTCCAACCTGAAATCATAATGGAGTTTACTTGCATCATGTTTTTGCACTACAAATCTTGGCCTATCTGAAACTTTTTCACTTGTAAATGGTTCAGGGGTCTTTTCAATATCTCTTTTTTCACGATATTTTTTAAGTGAATCTTCTTTTGCCATATTAGCACCGTCTTAAAAATTTTCGAAAAATGGGGATTTATATTATAAAATCTGTTATAATATTTGGAAAAGAGATGTAATAAAAATTAATATTTTTGTTTGCTGTCCATTAATTTAATATAGAAACTGAAAAATAGAAAATAAAGATGTGTATGGATATATATTCTTAAATAATGTTTTAAAAAAGCTTTCCTAAATCAGAAGGGTGCCCTAAAACTTCTATGCCTTCAAAATCATAGAGTTTTTTAGTGTTTTCGATGTCAATTTCCCTCATAT
Organism: Methanobacteriota archaeon; assembly: GCA_023409695.1. Lineage (GTDB taxonomy): Archaea > Methanobacteriota > Methanobacteria > Methanobacteriales > Methanobacteriaceae > Methanobacterium_D. The sequence goes on from JAEYQZ010000172.1 coordinate 4,566, forward strand.
GAATGGTAATTATTTTTCCGGCAGAAATCGCTGAAAAGGGGCATGCTGTTGCACATGTACCACATCCTTCACATTTAAGGAGGTCTATTTCAATTCCTGGAGTTATTGCATTTCCTGGGCAAGCTGCTGCAGCTGCACATGGCTCACACTTTTGACAGGTATCTAATTCAAGCTTTGAGGGTAATACAGTTTCTAAATCACCTGATTCAAGGTCTACTGGAACTATGCATGTTTTAACTCCACCTTTCCCTGATTGAGCGACAGCATTGGTGACCAGTGAATCTGCAATACCGCCCACGATTTTCCCGATAGTATTTGAAGTTGCTGGTGAAACGATGAGAAGATCATATTTTCCCAGTGAAAACCGCCCTGTTATGGGATAACTGAATCTCTGGTCTTTTTCTCGGATTAATTCATTGTAGTATCCGCCGGTTATTGTTTCTATTCTTTCATAAAGTCCGTACATTTTAAGAACTTCTTCTCCAGCGGCTGAAAGCAAAACAGTTACATCATGTTTTGTCATTAACTGTTCCACTAATTCAACACTGTCTGAAAGTAAGTGACCTGCTCCTGTAATTCCAAAGGCTATTTTCATTCAATCTCCTCAATAAAAATTGTAAAGTTTGTAATTTGTTCAATATATGAGAAAAGTGGTATTTATAAAATTAGATATTGATTGAGAATTTGATTTCAGGTTTAAAATTGAGAAATTGAATTGTCAGTGAGAACATAAAAAGTTTAAAAAAAGTAGAAAAAATTGATTT
>JAEYQZ010000034.1 GCA_023409695.1 Methanobacteriota archaeon
ATAGCAATGAAAAACGGTGAACCGCTGAAAGATATAACCGTTAATGCTGGAACTTCTATAGAATTACAGGCAAGATTATACTGGTTGTATTACACTGTTGATGATGCGAAACCCACATGGATCCCTCAAATATGTCGTTATTTATATTTTTACGTGTATAAATCAAATGCAGATGGGACTAATGGCGACTTAGTATGGTCAGATAGCGCAATAACTAATTTTTTCACAGCTAACGCCAATCCAGATGAATTTACCCTTAATGAGAAGGGCGCTTACAAACTGGTGGTAAAATACGAAGGAAGCCTAAAACACTGCAGTGCAACAGCTAAAATAAATGTGGTTTAGGCCACATAATCCCTTTATTTTTAAATAAATTTAAAATAATCCATAATTTATGCTATTTTAATACTTACAAAAATTTGAATAAAATTTTGCAACATTTTCTGTTCTACGTTCCAGGCAATAGACCTTTTCCCTAATTTATTATTTTTTTCTTTGTGAGAGTTTTAAACCAATTATTGCTCCAATAGCTCCAATTAATCCAAATAGAATACTGCCAATTAACATACCAATTAATATTGAAATTAAATCTATTCCGTCTGAACCTGCTATACTTACAGCAGCAAAATTAATTCCTAATATATTTGGCAATTGGAAAACAATTCCAATAATTACCCATATTATTATACTAATAAAACCTACAATCCACCCATTAATAGCCCCATATTTCATTCTTTTAATTTTTGTATAATAACCTGTTAGCATGCCTCCAAAGAAGATACCAATAAACCCTGCTGTAACTATACCAATTAAAAAGCTAACTAATAAACCTTTTCCAATTGAGGGAAAATCTAACATTAAATTATTCCATGTAGATGATATTTCCATATTTTGATGAATATCACCATTATCTAATTTTCCAGTTGTCTTGTTTCGAATTAATTCGGCCCCACAATTTGAACAAAATTTAGACCCTTCAATATTTTCAGTTCCGCATTCACCACAAAAAACCAATTAAATTCCCCCCACGTATCAATAATTTATAAATATTGTTTATAAACTTAATGATTGAATTTAAAGGAATAATATTAAAATCAGAAAAGAAAAATGGCATTTAGAAATTCAGGAAATGAAGAAAAAATTGGATAAAGTAACCCCCGAAGCTTAAAAACAAGAAAAAAGTATTAAAAGAATTTTAAGAAATTTATTCCATCATATCTGGTTTAAGTATCACTGAAATATTTCCTTCAGTATCCTTAAATGCAGCCATAACACCGATATTAGGGATGGTTTGTTTCTCAGTTAACATTTTTCCACCCTGAGCTTCGATTTTTTTGATAGCTTCGTCAAGGGACTCCACAGCAATTGTATTTCGTACCTTATCTCCAAATTCTTTTGGCATTATAGCGCCATTTATACCCATCTCATCATCTTCACCAGTTTTTACGAGCCAGTAATCCATAGGCCCTTCCCATTTATCAATTTTCCATCCAAAAACTTTTTTATAAAATTCTACTGCTCTTTCCGGATCATCTGCAGGTATCTCAAAATGCACTACTCTTGACATGTTTTTTCAACTCCTAAATCATACGCTACAAAGTTAATATATGATTTTAAAATAATTTAAATCTTCTTTAAAAAACTAGAAAACTAATAAAATTATTTAATTAAAATACATGGATTCTGTTATAATTGAAAAGAGAGAAGTGAGTAATGATGATCTTATAAATGATCAGGGAGCTAATAATACAAAATTAGGGAAATGGAAGAAATGATTAGAGAAATGAAGAAGAAAATGGATAAAGTTACAGAAAGTACTTGAAAATGTTATGGATTAAATAATTAATTTAAATTTACATAAAAATATAATCCCCTACTTTTTTTAACTAAAAAGCCTCTTTTTTGTAATAACAATCACAGTTAAATGGAAATGTTTATATAAACCCATAATCAATTGTAATAAGTACCTAAATGGTCATTTAGGCAGTTTAATTGTAAAAGGAGGTGAATAAGAACATGAACAAAAATAATAAACTATTAATTCTCGGTTTACTCGCTATTTTCTTTAGTTTATGTTTGGTTTCTGGTGTAAGTGCAGCTTCAACTGTTTACGTTAACACTACTGGAAATGACACCACTGGAAACGGTAGCCTAGAAAACCCTTACCAAACAATAAATAAAGGAATAAACAGTGTTGATGATAACGGAACTGTAAATATCGCAAATGGAAACTACAAGGGAGTAGGAAATGTTAACCTTACAATCAGTAAAAACATGACTATTACAGGTCAAAGCCAAAAAGGAACCATTATAAATGGAACCGATACAAACTGGTTATTCCATATTACTCCAGGCAATACAGTTTTAATCCAGAATTTAACACTTACAAATGGAAATGCCGCTTATCATCCTACACTAGGGCAGTACATAGGCGGTGCTATTTACAATGAAAACAGTAATTTAACAGTGACAAAATGTACATTCATAGGCAATAATGCATATCATACAAATTATGGAGGTATAGGTGGTGCTATCTGTAATCAGAACCCTATAGGCTTTATTTTAAAAGATTCTACTTTTATAAATAATACAGCATATACAGGTGGTGCAATCCACAATTGGGGTTTAAGTACAGGACATTATACCAGCAATATAGAAAATTGTACTTTCACAAATAATAACGCAATAAGAGAAGGTGGTGCTATCCAAAATTGGGGCAATAGGGGTTCTCTTACCCTTAACATAACCAAAAGCACTTTCACAAATAATAAAGCAACAATTTGGGGCGGCGCTATCCTTAATGGAGGTTGGGAAGGTAGTGTTATTTTGAACGCTCATTTTAACAGGTTCTATAACAACACTGCACCTAATAGTACAGCTATTCTCAATTGGAATAATAAAATTGTGGATGCTGAGAATAATTGGTGGGGCACCAATAATCCAGATTGGAATAGTCTTATAAGTGGATTTACTCCTACAAATTGGGTTATTTTAACAGTTACAGCAAACCCTTCAAATATTAATAACACACAAAAATCAGCTATAACTGCAGATTTCAACCATATTAACGGTGGCGGTGATTTAGTCGGCGGACATATCCCTGATGGAATTCTAGTAAATATTAATTTAATTAATGGACCTTTTGGAAGCTTAACATCATCTAAATCATATACTCATAATGGAATAGCATCCTTATTGTTCACAGCGGCTTCTGTAGGTGTTCAAGACGTTAATGCAACACTAGACAATCAAAGCATTACAACAAATATAACAATAAATCCAGCATCAGACTTATATCTTAAAATAACAAGCAATAACAACAATCCAACAGTGGGGCAAATATTCACAGTAACCTATAAACTGGGGAACAACGGACCTGATAACGCAACAAATGTCACAATCACTATTCCACTACCTGATGGTTTTGTAGTTTCTAGCATTAGTGGTGATGGAAACTGGACAATAACTGGAAATACCATAACCTGGACACTCCAAAACGTTCCAGTAGGAGATCCATATCTTTACATTACAGGTAAAGTTAGAAACGCTGGAAATTATGTGTTTGGAGCTTCAATAACATCAGATACTTACAATATCAACGCAACTGGTGTAACACCATTAACAATAAATACAGTCGAAGCAGCAAACGCAGCAAGCAAAACTATAAGAATGCAGAACACAGGACTGCCTATAGCCGGTTTAATACTTGCAATTCTAGCATTATTTAGCGGTTTAGCAACTTCAAGAAGGAAATAATTTTAGGGGATTAATGCCTTCCCCCCAACTCTTTTTTGTTTTTAATTTAAAACTATCAATAATCTTAAGTGATGCAGTTATTAAGTGCATAAGTTTATAACTTAATATAAATTATAAAGACCCACACAAATTTATTTCTAAAATAAACCAAAACTAAGCAAAATTAGAAATAATATGTTATTTATGAGAAACAATATAAATTTAATTAGATAACATGTCAGAAGAAATAAAACCTGGTGATTGTGTACAGATACCCGATGGAAGGATAGGAAGATTTAGGGATAAAAACGATGATAAATACCGAGTACGGGTAAAAAGAATAACAAGTAATTCTAATCAATTTCTCCTGTTTAATCGAGAAGAACTTACGAAAGTAGTATGCCCGAAAGGCTGGATGAGTCCAGAAGGATATAACAGTTATCTAAAAACTACACTTGAAAAAATGAAGATAAGAAAAAACAAAAAAGGTTAATGCCTAAAAAATCTCGCCAAATAAAAAAATAAATTAGCCCATTCTTTTAACAATTTATACAATCCCCTCCTAAAAGAAATTAGAGAACATTTTATGGGCTTGTTATTAGCAATAAATTGCAAGATGCTTATTTTTTACCAGAACCTCAAGAGCTGTTAAAGCTGACAAATCTTAAAAGATTTGTGCATGTGAAAAAATAAAATTTTTTCGCGGTTACGAAACTAAAATTTCGTGAACATGTAAAAAACGAAGGTTTTTACTGTTGCGAAGCAAAGCTTCGCAAACATCAAAAATATCTGATTTTTAATAGTTTATTTGAGATATATAGATTCTTTTACAATTGAAAATAGATACGTGAGCAGTGCTGAGCTTATAAATGATCAGGAAGTGAATAGTGCTAAAATTAATGAGCTGAAGGATATCCTTAAAGAAATGAAGAAGAAATTGAATAAAGTCATGAACAGGCTTAATCTTACTTTTCAATTAAAATATGTCTTTTATATTGGATTTTAAATGTACTTTTCTTCTTTTTTGCTAATTCTTTATATATTATTTTAGCGAAAGAGTTATATCATGGTAATAATTATATTAGTGATTAGAAACTAAGTAATATTATTAATCTAGTAATTATACCGCCATTATGGGAGAATTTTTAGTTATATAATTTTATTTTCTTTTGTAACTTCCCCTTACTATCTAAAACACTAATTGAACTTTATTTTACAGTATAGTTTCAAAAAAAGTGTGAAGGAGGGGAAAAATATTAATGAAAAAAGGAATAATAACAATATAAACAAATTAGTGCCTTTAATTTTTGTTTTAAGCTTTATTTTTGTTATATTATCTACAGCTGGAGCTGTTTCTGCAGATTCAACGATGATATATGTAAATGATTCTGGCGGAAGTGATACTAATGATGGATTTAGTTGGATTACATCAAAAAAATCCATTAAAAGCGCTATAGGATCTGTAGCTGAAAATGGGACAGTAAATATTGCTAACGGTAATTATACTGGGGCAAATAACCAATATATAACTATTGATAAGAATGTAACAATTAGTGGACAAAATAAGGATAAAACCATCATAAATGGAACTAATTCCGGATACATATTCCAGATTACAAACGGTAAAACTGTAAAAATCCAGAATTTAAAAATTGTGAATGCAACTACTAGTAGTAGTGGAGGTGCTATTTACAATTATTATGGTAATTTAACCATTATCAACTGTATTTTAGCTGGTAATCATGCAGATGGATATTATGCTGGCGCTATCTACAATTTGTACAGTAATCTAACTACAGAAAATTGTATATTTATATATAACTCAGCAAATAACGGCGGTGCTATCTACAATCTGAATAGTAATTTAACTGTTAAAAATAGTAGTTTTTTAAGTAATAATGCAACTTATGGTGGTGCTATCTACAATTCAGGCAATATTATAATAAGTGGAAGCACTTTTACTGGGAACAAAGCAACTAATGAAGGCGGCGTTATTTATACGACTTCAGCATCAAATGTAAATATATCTAGCAGTACCTTAGAAAATAACATTGCAGGTAGTAATGGTGGTGTTATCTTAAATACAGGCAATTTAACAATTAATTCAAACCGTATTGTTGGAAATAGTGCAAATTATGGTGGTGCCATATTTAGTAACACAGCTAATACATTAATAGCTAATTTCAACAGCATTATTGGAAACAGTGCAACTTCTGGTAGTGCCATTTATAAAACCAGTTCTGGAACTTTTGATGTAACAAATAACTGGTGGGGTTCAAATGCAGGCCCATCAGCAGGGAGTGTCTATGGAACAACAGTTTCCCAATGGTTAGTTTTAACATTAAATGCCAATCCATCCACTATTTATATCGGAAGAAATTCAACAATTACTGCAGATCTTTTACATGATAATGGAATTTTAAGTGACCCTACAAATCCAAGTTTATATTATCATAATCCTGCAAGCGGTCATGTTCCAGATGGAATCCCAGTAGTCTTTACCACAACATTAGGAACACTATCTAATCTAGAATCGCCTACAGTAAATGGAGCAGCGAAAACTACATTAAAAGGAGGATTAACAGAAGGAAGTGCAACCGTTAAAGCAACAGTTGATTCCCAACATTTAGAAACCACTACTACTATAATAGACAACATTAAACCAACAGTAACTGCAAATCTTAATAGCGGGTATTATAATACACCCAAAACCGTTATTTTAACTGCTTCTGATAATTCAGATCCAAATCCAGTAATCCATTATACATTAAATGGAAGTACTCCAACTACAAGCAGTGCAAAATATACGGGACCTATCACAATAAGTTCAACAACAACCTTAAAATTCTTTGCAGTTGATTCAAGAGGTAATCCTTCCTCTATTTATACCCAAAAATACACCATAGACAAAATAGCGCCAAGAATAACATCAACTACTCCAAGGAATTATGCTACTAGAGTTTCTAGAACAGGTACCATTGCTATTAGGTTCAGCGAAAACATTAAAGCAAGTGTTTACTGGTCAAAAATTAAAGTAGTTAACAAGTATGGAAAAACAGTATTAATTAAAAAATGGATTTCAGGAAACACAATATACATCAAAACAATCTACAAAAGAAGCAGCTACTCCTATTATAAAGTATACGTTCCGTACAAATCAGTAAAAGATTACGCAGGCAACAATCTTAGAACAACCTACAGTTTCAAATTCAAAACAGGAAGATACTAACTTCCTCCTTTCAATTTTTTTGTAAATAGATTAACTTCTATATTTTATCCAATTGTCTTTTATGGTAATTTTAAATGCCTAATTTTTAGATTATGTAAAATCAAGTGGACTGTTTTTTTGACGTGTTGAATAATGTTGATCAAAGGTATTTTTGGCTGTGTATTTGAAAGTTTTGTATCTATTTTTGATGAAAAGAAAAAATATTAGGCCACATTAACGGAAAAAAGAATGAAGATCATATACAACCTATAATTGATATTTATAACTCCTTTGAAAAATATTCGAACCCCATTAATAACCCTATAGCAAAATAATCGATGAAGATATGTCAAATTAAGGAAAAATCATTAAGCATGTTCTTAACCATTATAAGAGTGTTGGAATGGTAGCCTTAACTAATAATGATGAAAAATTCACAATATACCTTAGTGGAATGCTCCACATCAAAGGAAAATGGATAATATACTTGCTTTTTCATCTCCTTTCATCCCTTTTTTACATAAAAAAATCACACTTCTTAAAAAGAAATCTTTATATACCTAAAGTCTTACATTAAAATAAGGCAAGATTGTATAAAGAGCACGCTAAAGTTTAAAGCTATTTTCCAGTCTCTTTATCTTCCAAGCTTAAGTAAAAATACTTTACAAACTAGAATTTAGTAAAACATCATTTTTGGTTTAGAGTTATCGTTTTAGCGAAAAAATACAAAGACTTATATATACATAAAAGTGATAAATTTATAATTATAATTATAAATAATAACAAATTAAAAGAGAGTGGTTTGATGCTTACATCTGTTCAAAAAGAAATATTGCAAAGCTTGATAAACCTTTACAGGAAATCAAAAGGCAAGTCCATTAAAGGAGAAGAAATTGCCGAGCTAATGAGCCGTAACCCCGGGACTATACGGAATCAGATGCAGTCCCTAAGAAGTTTAGGACTTGTTAAAGGTGTCCCCGGACCCCGTGGAGGTTACAAACCAACGATAGAAGCATATCACACTTTAAATATCAGCGCGATTGATAAAGAAGCTTTAGTGCCCATATTCAAAAAAGGGAAAAGAGTGGGAGACTTAAGCGTTGCAAAAATAGAATTTACAAGTATTCCTCACCCAGGAGAATGTGAAGCTGCAATAAAAGTTGTGGGAAACATAAAACAGCTTGACCTTGGAGACAGGATAAAAGTGGGCCCAACACCCGTGAACAAGCTTATAGTAAACGGCATGGTGGTGGGAAGAGACGATGTGGACAACCTTCTGCTCCTTGATACCACAAATATAAGGAGTATTCCCAAAAAAACAGTGATAGAAGTTGCGAGCCATGACCTCATAACATTAAAACCTTCTATGAACATAAAAGAGGCAGCGACAATTTTATCAAATAATAAAATAGAAGGCGCTCCGGTAGTCCAAGATCAGGAAGTTGCAGGAATGCTAACGTTAAGCGACATAACAAAAGCAATTGCAGAAGGAAAAGAAAACATTAATATCACTGAACTCATGTCAAAAAATATAATAACTGTTGAAAAAGACCTTATGATTGCAGATGCAATCGAAGTTATGAATAAAAATAAAGTAGGCCGACTTATTGTGGCAGATGACGATAATCTACCTCTGGGTATTGTAACAAGGACCGATCTTCTGGATAAAATAGCAGGTATAAAATAATTTAAAGTTTTTTTAAGTTAATTGTGCTGATTTTAAATTTAATCAATTTTATTTTAAATTCTATTATCTTTTCCATAAAATATATGGAAAACAAATTTAATAGTTAATTTTATCTCAATTATTTTTGATTTATTAATTATGGATGTGAAAACTTGAAAATTCAACACATGGAAGTCACAGAAAACATGAGCGTTCTTGATTTAATAGAAGAGATGGGAAAATCAGGAGTTTTAGGCGCAGGTAGAATATCTAAAGCTACACGATTATTTGCAGATTCAATTAAAGACGAAGACACATCAATTTTTTTAAGTGTTGCAGGCCCAATGGTACCTGGAGGGCTTCGAAAAATAATTTTTGATCTTATAAATGACGGCTTTGTAGATGTTTTAATAACAAGCGGGGCCAATATAACCCATGATCTGGTTGAATCCTTCGGTGGAGGCCATTATAGAGGTATCAGTGCTGATGATGAAGAGTTGTGCCAGCAGGGAATGGGAAGAATTGGTGATGTTTACACCAAATCACATGATTTTGAAGTATTTGAGGAAAAGATCAGCGAAATTTTAAGTAAAATAGCTGAAAAGAAGAGTATTATCTCAATTAGAGAACTCCTTTTTGAAATTGGAAACATGATTGAAGATGAGGACTCAATACTTAAAATAGCAGCCCAAAAAGGCGTTCCAATTTATGCGCCGGGTATAATCGACAGCATGCTTGGCCTTCAGCTCTGGATGTTTACTCAAGATAAAGAACTCCACCTTGATGCTGTTGGAGACATGCATGAGCTTTCAGATATTGTCTTTGATGCAGAAAAAGTAACAGCAGTTCTCCTTGGAGGGGGTTTACCTAAACACTATGCACTTGCATCCAATCTCCTTAAAGGCGGCGTAGATGCGGCAATTCAGGTAACTATGGATAGGAGTGAAACTGGAAGTTTAAGCGGAGCACCTCTAGAAGAAGCAAAATCATGGGCAAAGGCAAAGGCTGGTTCTAACCTTGTAACCGTAATTGGAGATGTAACTATAATCTTTCCAATGATGGTAGCAGGTGCAAGAGAAATAATAGCACGCTGAAATTTATAAAATAATGTTAATAGCGCCAGAAATAGTTTATTTATTAAAATAAGCTTAATTATTCGCAATTATGAATATAACTAGATTTATCAATTAAATTGATTAACTGGCCAAAAAAATTAATTAAAATAGACGCAATTACGCCTATTTCTTTTTTTACGAGTTAACCTAACTGAGATTAACTTTCTATATATCTTTCTGGATGTTCCAGAAAGAGCTTTTTACTGCAAACTGAGCAGAAATAATATGTTTTACCATCGTATCCTGCCACATGTTTGGCTGTACTTGGATCAACTTCTTTTTTAAATACGGGATCTACAAACACATTCATTACGGTGTCTGCTGTCATTTCTTTTTCAAGATCTAAACCCATTTTTACACCACCTATAAAAAACTGTCAAACCAACGATTTGACCTGCGAAAATTTTAATTTTCAGTTTTATTTGTTTATGAAACTGGAAGTTTCACAACCGTAAAAATTCTACGAATTTTCACATGGAAACTTTCAATTTTAACGACTTATAATTAAGTAATGTAAAAACAAAAAAATAGTTTTCGGTTTTATTGTATGATCCATCCTCTCAGGGAGTATTTACAGGTATT
>JAEYQZ010000040.1 GCA_023409695.1 Methanobacteriota archaeon
ATTCAAGAAATATCATTATCACTCTCTTTTTTCAAGGCTGCCAATTCTTTCAGTGCAGTATCTATAAAAGTAGGTGCCATGTAAGCTTCTATACCATAAGATGCTAGAGCATTAACAGCCCCATGACCGATCTGGCTTGCAAGTACCGCTTCACAGTCGGAAATTAATTCCGCACTTCCTGCCATTGCTTCATCAGTATGTCCTCCAACATCACAGGCAGGCGTGTTTTTTCTAGTTTCTAAAAATTTATACTCACCTTCATCATTAATTTCAAATATTAAAAACTGCTGTGCCCATCCAAAATGCTGGTTAACATATTTTCCGTCGCTGCTTGCGACTGCTACTTTAAATGACATCGATACCATCCAATTTAAGTTATCTTTTAAATTGAGTTAATTTTTCTGTGCATATTATAATTTGTTTAATATAATTGTTATTTTTAATATATAACAATTGTTATACTCAGATATCTAAAAAAGAAAGAATTTATAAAATTATTTAAAATTTTGAATAATCTTTACTTAATGCTCGAAAATCAGAGATTTTCGGCATGTAAAAAAACTGTCAAAACTTGGAGAATTTTGACAGCCATCGAAAAATTTTCAATTTTTCGGGCTCCAAAATCCTACGGATTTTGAGAGCTATCAAAAATCAAAGATTTTTGATGCGTCAAACACCTTGTGTTTGACAGTTTTAGCGGGTTTTAGCAAGCACAGTACATGGAGCACTGTCAATTCCTTTAATCTGCCATGGAATAATGATTATACTTTCCAAATCTTCATTCTTAACATTATTCAGCTTCATATCCTCAATTAAAAGCAAAGGCTCCCCAAAATCCTTGTTCTTTTCAAAAGCATTTAAGTGTGTATCTTCTCCTAATTCAGGATTTTGATAACTGGACATAGATACACAGTCTATACCAATACATCGGACATTTTTAAGGTTTTTCCTTATGAAATAAATAACTTCTGGCGATATTCCCGGATTTTGAGTTAGATATTCCTCCGGATCATTATCGTGGAATTTCTCAAATCCAGTACGGAACAAAATGCAGTCTGCATCGTTAAAATCTAGTTTAGATATATCCCATATTTTTACAAGCTCATTTGGGCTTTTTGGAATATCCACAATTAATGGATTATTAAAAACCAGTTCATCAGGCTGGTAATCAGAGATTATTTTACCATCTTCCACAAAATGACCCGGAGCATCCACGTGTGTTCCAGAATGATTTTCAACATGTATCAAGTAAGTATTATAACCTTTCTCATCTACAATTTGATTATTATGAATTATTTCTGGCTCCTTTAAACCTATATGAACAGGAGAAGCTTCTTCCAGCGCGTAAGATAGTGTTATATATCCCATATTTTTCATCTCCTTAACTCAAATAATTGAATTTAAATCATTAAACCAAGTTAAAAACTTTATTATGATCTAATTCATATGAATCACGGATGTTTCATTGATTCAGTTTTAATTATATCAACAATATAATTTTTAGCATTAACATTACTAAAATATTTTTCAAGTTATTTTACAATATACTGATAATTAATCCTTATTAATCACGATACGTTTTAAATACTCTACTTTTAGATACAATTATAGAATGTCTAACCTTTAACTTTGGCAAATAATAAATTTTAATAAAAATATATAATTTATTAATAAAGTTAGGAGGTAAAATTCATGGCAATGAATAAAAATACTGTATTAGAGACCATAAAAAGTAGACGTAGCATTCGAAAATACCACAGTGGACAAATAAAACAAGAAGAACTTGATATAATATTAGAATCAGGGATATATGCACCAACAGGGCATAATGACCAGCCTTGGCATTTCACAGTTATACAAGATAAAGAGTTAATTAACCATATGAATACTGAAACAAAAAAGAATATGGCAAATGCTCCTATTGACTGGTTAAAAAATATGGGAAAAAACGAGACACTACATATTTATCACAATGCACCAACAGTAATAATATTTTCTGGGAGAAAAGATGCTCTCGCTCCATTGATAGATTGTTCTGCCGCGGCTCAAAATATGTTACTCGCTGCTAAAAGTCTTAATATTGGTTCCTGTTGGGTTGGACTTGCCAAGTTCTTCTTTCAAAACCCTGAAAATGCTGAAAAATTAGATTTAGCATCGTTTTTCCAAACAATTATCGAGGACATGTATATTCCTGAAAATGCTTCAAAAGTGAATATACCTGAAGGATATGAACCATATTTTGCAGTTACTCTAGGCTATCCTGCATCTCCAAAAGATATTCCTGCTCCAACGAGGGAGGCGGATGTCGTCGATTACATAAAATAACATTCCTCAAGATTTAAATATTTAATTACTTTTAATTACAAATACCCGCTTATTTTACATGCATATGCCATTATAAAGAGCTATATCTATAATCAACCATTATTTAGCAACTAACCTCATTCAAAGATCTCATTTTTTCAGATATGCTAATTAAAAGCATAATTCTATTTGATGAGTAAATAATAAATTCGAGTTTTAATAAAAATATATAAATAATTAATAAATTATAGGGAGCGTGAAATTAATGCCAATGTTTATGGCACATATGACCCATCCAGCAGGAGCATGTTATCTGTTTAATGAGGAAAATAAGAAAAAACTCAAGGAGCTTTCAAGTAAAAAAGATGAAATAGCCCAAAAGCATGAAATTAAAGTTATATCTGCAGTGTATCCCCCATTAGAACACGAAATCTTTTATGTAATGGAAGCACCTTCTTTCAAGAATGTAGAAAGGTATATAAAAGATATGGGCTTTGCATTTTACAATAAAGTCAAAATTAGACATGTTAAAAATATGGAAGAGTCTTTAACCAGATTATAAAGTAAAAATTCATTTAAATTCTATTTTTTTTATAAAAAATCAATAATTAACAGATAATCAGTTTCAAATTTTGATTTTTATTTTTAGAAGGTCTACTACTTAATAAACATTAATAGCTTTTAATCCTTATCGAGGGACTGGTGGGGACTTGATCCCTCGATTAGGAATGGATCTACTTCAAACTTTTACGACTTATGACATACTTCAAGGATCATATAATCCTTGAGGGTGTAGTTTCAGGTTAATTATCAGATCATTGTATAACGATCGCCATAATTATCCTGTAATATAACAATTGTTATACTCATATATAAATTTTGACATTGCCTCTGAAAATTCAAAAACCAAACAGTTAAACGTCGCTACAACAAAGAAAAGAAAAATGAACAAGGTGAAACCATGTCCTTATTAAACGATTTAAAAAAGAAAGCTGAAAAAGAGATTGAAAAACAATCTAAAAGCGATTTAGGTAGAAAAGCAAAAATTGAAATGGAGAAACATGCCAAAAAAGGTGTTGAAAAACAGGCAAAAAAAGAAATTAAGAAGATATTTAAAATTTAAAGAAATTAAATCTTAAACAACTTCATTTTTCATTATTTCCCGTAAAACAGCCGTTGCATAGCATCCCTTTGGAATTGAAAACTCTACAAGAACTCCTTCATCAGTTGTCTTAGCAGAAGCATCCCATATTTTAAACCGAATCGCGCGCCTTAGTCCATGACTTCCAAGCTTAGGCATTTTAGGGACTTTAAA
>JAEYQZ010000052.1 GCA_023409695.1 Methanobacteriota archaeon
AAAAAGAGGACAAGCGCAGTTATTTAAGGAGATAATTATATTGCATACAGGTTGTAGATCTCTTTATAATCTAGATCTACAAATACACTATTATCTTTAATCTAATAAATTGAATTTAAACGTTTTAAAAGAGGGTAAACATGGCTATTTTAAGCGATAAACATATTAAAGAATATCTCAATACGGGAAAAATTGTTATAGATCCCCTTGATAGTCCAGATATACAGATACAACCATCATCAGTGGATTTAAGGATAGGAAACGAGTTTAAAGGTTTCAGAATAATTAGAAAACCATGTATAGATCCAATGGATGAAGCAGATATTGATTCTTATATGGAATCTTTTTATATAGATGAGGGAGAACCTTTTATAATTCATCCTGGCGAATTTGCCCTTGCCACAACTTATGAAACCATAAAGTTACCTGATGACATCGTTGCAAGGGTTGAAGGAAGATCATCCATGGGAAGGCTTGGTGTAACCATGCACGTTACAGCAGGTTATATAGACCCTGGATTCCATGGAAGAATCACGCTGGAGATCTCAAATATCGGTAAAATGCCTGTAGCATTATATACTGGGCAGAGAGTTTGCCAAATAGTCTTTGAAACCATGACATCCCCATCAGAAAAGCCGTACGGACATCCAGAAAGAGATAGTAAATACATGGGTCAAAAACGTCCCGAATCAAGTAGAATTAAATACGATAAAGATTTAGTTAGAAAAATAGCTCTTAAAAAAGAGTAATGGAGATTATAATTTAATTTAAATATTTAGATTCTTATTAAATTTTTTTCAAGATTTCTAATCGTTCAAAATTTCGAATTTTGATTTCAAATTGAGCTTTTTTGGATGATTTATACATTTATAATTTTTAAAGCGAGATGATACTATGAAACATGATAAAGTAATGAACATTGCAAAGAAAAGAGGTTTCCTGTGGTCTTCATTTGAGATATATGCAGGTGTTGCAGGATTTTATGATTACGGCCCTCTTGGCGCTATACTAAAAAATTCAATCATCAACAAATGGAGAGAATATTACGTTGTGAGGGAAGGGTTTTATGAAATAGAATCTCCTACTGTAATGCCAGAAGAAGCTTTAAAAGCTTCAGGTCACGTTGACAATTTCACTGATCCAATGACTGAATGTAAAGAATGTTTAGAAGTCTACCGGGCAGATCACATAATTGAAGAAGTGATTGATAAAGAAGTGGAAGGCTTAACCAATGAAGAACTCACTGCAATGATTGCGGATGAAGAAATAGGCTGCCCTAAATGTGGCAGTCAGTTATCTCGTGTGTGGAATTACAACCTGATGTTTCAAACATTAATAGGTGCCAAAGGTAAAAAAACAGGTTACATGCGTCCTGAGACAGCCCAAGGTATTTTCATACCATTTAAGAGGCTTCTGAGATTTTTTAGAGGTAAATTACCATTTGGTGTGGTTCAAATTGGAAAAGCCTACCGAAATGAAATATCTCCAAGACAGGGTGTAATAAGGCTCCGTGAATTTACTCAGGCTGAAGCTGAGATTTTTGTTGATCCTAGAGATAAAACCCATAGAAAATTCCATGAAATCAAGGATAATATACTCAAACTTTACCCTGCAGAAATCCAGATGAATGAAGGAGAACCAATCGAAGTAACTGCAGGAGAAGCACTTTCAAAGAAAATAGTATCAAGTCAAATGCTTGTTTACCAGTTATATCTTGCAAGTGAGTTTCTAGAGGAAATAGGAATTCCTGATGATGTTATAAGGTTCAGGCAACATTTACCAACTGAGATGGCGCATTATGCAATTGACTGCTGGGATGTAGAGGTAAAAACTGAAAGGTACGGCTGGGTAGAAATAATTGGAATTGCAGATAGAACTGATTACGACCTTAAATCTCACACAGAACACAGTAAAGAAGACTTAAGGGTCTTTATAGAATATGATGAACCTAAACAGATTAAAAAATTAGCTGTAAAACCAAATATGAGTAAATTTGGACCCTCATTTAAAGGTGATGCGCCAAAGATACTTAAAGCGCTTGAAGATATTGAAGCTGAAAGTGTTAAACAAGCAATTGAAAATGAAGGATCATTTAAACTTGAGATAAGTGGTAATTCATATGAATTACTCCCAGATCATGTTAATTTTGAAGAAGTAAACGAAACTGTAAGGGGAGAAAAAATATTCCCTCATGTTATAGAACCTTCTTATGGTATAGACCGTATAATATTTTCCGTGCTTTCACATACCTTTACAGAAGATAAAGAGAATGACAGGGAATATTTCAAGTTACCAATAGACATAGCCCCAGTTGAAGTGAGTGTTTTCCCACTTTTAAATAAAGAAGAACTTGTAAATGTAGCACTTCAAATAGAAGATGATCTAAGGTTAGATGGCTTTATAGCAGAATTCGATACATCAGGAACTATTGGGCGGCGATACGCCCGTTCGGATGAAATAGGAGTACCATTTGCAGTAACTGTTGATCATGAATCTTTAGAGGATAATATGGTCACCATAAGAAACAGGGATACTACTGAACAGAAAAGGATTCCAATTTCAGACATCAGCGAAGTTTTAGACAGTTTAATGAATTACTGGGTTGAATTTGAAGATCTTTAATCTGCTTATATTATATTCTCAAAGTTATCTTTGAGAAATAATTTATTTTTGGAGTTTTTGTTTTTTAGCAATTTTTAAATACTTTTCTTTTTTTATTTCTTTACTTAATGTCTTTAATTAAATAAAAAAGAATTAAAGATGGATTTATACTATTGCAATAATGTAGCATAGCACCAGCACAAAAATCCATTCTCCATGTACCAGAAGGGACATGTATTTGCTAACTTCTTCCGTGTTGCTGACATAATTTATGTGCCAGTAGCTGTTAATCATGGAAAAGGCCATTGTTATGAAGTAACCAAGGGAAAGCCCGTAAAATAGAAGTATTGAAATTAGGGGTATAATGGAAAACGTAAGTGCTGAGAGTATCTTTTTTGTTTTTTCTTTTCCAATTCCAACTGGGATAGTTCTTATGCCGTTTGCTGTGTCTCCTTCTATGTCCCTTATATCACATACAACGGAATTTACGAAACTTTTTACAAAGAAGAAGTAGAATATGGGAATTATAAATGCCCATGATACGTTAGGTGCATTGATTGCAGGAATAAAAGTTGTTACAACTGCCCAGCTTAAGGCAATGATTATATTTTTAACTGCAAATATATCCTTTAGACGTGGTAATTTAGAAGACACTTTGATGCTGTATACAACTCCCGCAAAAAGGGGAACTAATAAAATAATAACAGCATAAAAGCTATCTAAAAGTCCTAATATTATTGCAATAATATAGGAAGAGCCAACGGCAAAAATGAGTGTTTTTTCATTACTATTAACGAAGCTGGCCTTTTCTGGCGAATTAACTTCATCTTCTTCTTTATCTGTTAAATTATTCATGCAGTAAACTGCAAAAATTACAAGAAATGTAGATAGGAGTAGACTCCAGTCTATAACTGCCCCAAATAACAAAAAGGGATAATATGTCCTTAAAGAACCAAATATTGCTGTAGACAACGTACTTTTCAATAGAAAAGATATAAATTTTTCTATTTTTTCGTAACTCGTGTTTACAAAACTATTTATTAAGTCATTCCAGTATTTTGTTTTATCGACTAATTGCATTAAGATCGCTTCCTTTTAATATCATTGAGTTGTAAATCCATGGATGAACTTACTCTAATGATCATTAATTTGTTTATAATCTTGAATGCAAATCTAATATTTCGCTTATTTTCACCTATTACTCATATTTTAATTATATTTTTAAAATTAAACCTTTAAAATGTATAATACGTTTATAATAATTGATTTAAACCTTTATTTTATTAGTTTAATATTTGAGGGAGACTCTTCGGTAGTTACTTAAACTAATATGTTATTAAAATTTTCTATATTCATCAGATAGATGTATAATTAAAAATAGCTCTATTTTTTAGATTGTAAATTAAGAAATGACCATATGGGATGATTTCTTAATTGATGATATATTAGAAATTTAAATAGTAAAAAAATAAGATTAACCTATTGAAGGTTTATTTGAGATAATATGGAAATATATTATCTTTTATAACTGCACTACATATTCTATTTTTTTATAAATTTATTTTATCTGCCTGTTTACGGTAGTATTCAAATAATCTGTTGCCCCATGCAAGTGCATCGCTGTCATTGCTTACTAGATTTCGAGTAGGGTCATACATTCCATTTACTGAAAAAAAGCCCATTGTCATGAATTTGTCTGTAACTGTAAATGCAACTTTAATATCTTTATCCAGTTCCCATAAAGTTAAATTTCCAGTTGCGATTAACTCTTTTAAATCTTCTTCTCCTTTATCAATTGATTGTATGGTTTTTTTTAGCACGTCGCTGGTTAATATTAGTTCAACATTGATGTTGTTTTCTATAATCTTTTTAAAAGTTTCTGGATAATTTGGATAAAATATTGGAGAAATACCCCTTATCCTTTTAGAGTCTAATACAATTTCTAGATGTGTTCCATGCACCTTAAAAACATCTATATTGTCGGCTTCAATAAGCTGGGAGTTGCTTAAATGGCCTATATCCATGAGCAAATCGTGAGGAATATCTCTTATTTCGTGATTGAATAATAATCTCTGAAGTTTTTTAAGTGAAACAGATGCTCTAATAGTATCTATTAATTTTAAAACCATTATTTTTCCTATTTCTGATAGAAAAAAATTATCTCCTTCTTTTATAACTAATTCTTGTTTTTCAAGTTCATTGATTCCATGTAGTATGGTGGATGCGGGTATTCCAGTTAATTCCCTCAGATCTTTAGTTTTCTTAGATCCTTCGCTTAGACTTATCATGATCTTTGTTCTGACACTGGAGGTACTTTGAGATTTTATATCGTCTTTCACTTCTTCATAGAAATTTAGAATATCGGTTATATGCATGTGTACACCTTGATTATCCATAAGATATTACTATTTTGATATTTCTCATATAAAAATAGGTATTATTGGGTAAAACATGATAATATTAAAGGAAGATAGAAGTAATACTCTTAAATCATGTCAAAATATAAAATAGTAAAAAATTCACAAGACTTTATTCAAAATATTTCCTATCGATTTTTTGAGATTTTTTCAGGTAGTAATTAAACAGTTTATTTCCCCATGTGATTGCATCATCCTGATCACTTACTAAAATCAAATTGGGATCGTATATTCCATCTACTGAAAACAGACTTAATATCATTGAATTGTCTGTAACTGTAAATGCAATTTTAATATCTTCTTTTATCTCCCATATTTTAAGCTTTTTTTCTGAAATTAATCTTTTAAAATCACTTAAATCTGTTGAATTAAGTGAATTAATTGTTTTTTCCAGTATTTCCTTAGTTAATATTAACTCTACACATGCACTTCCTTTAAGTAGTTCTGCAAAAGTTTCTATATAATCTGGGTAAAATATGGGTGAAATACGTTTTATTTCTTTAGAACTTGAGACAAGTTGGATGTATGTTCTATGTGTATTTAACATATCATCAGGTTTGTTTTCAATAAGATTAGAACTGCTTAAATTTCCAATTTTAATTAATAAATTTTGGGGAATAGCTTCTATGTCATGATTAATCCATAATTTCTTAGTATTCTTAAGTAATTCGCGTGTTTTAATCATATCTACTAATTTAAGCGTTGATATGTGTCCTATTTCAGATAAAAAGAAGTCATCTCCTTTTCTTGATATTAATTTCTGTTTTTCAAGTTCATTGATTCCATGTAGTAGGGTAGATGCGGGTATTCCAGTTAATTCCCTTAAATCTTTAGTTTTTTTGGGCCCTTCGCTTAGACTTATCATGATCTTTATCCGGACACTAGATATGCCTTGGAATTTTAAATCTTCTTTAACATAGTCATAACAATTTAAAATATCCTCTATATTCATAAATGCACCTGCAAACATCTCCGTGTTTTATATTTTTGTTTGCTATATATATAAAGATAATCCATTTTAAAATGAAAATAGGACTTTAAATGATTATGATAGTACTGTCATCTTCTTAAACTGTCCAAATCAAATTTTTGTGCCTTATCTAAATAATAATTGAATAATTTATTACCCCACTTGATTGCATCGGCATCATAACTTATTAAATTGATGGTGGCATCATACAATCCTTCAGTTGAGAATAAACCCAGTGATAAAAAATTTTCAGTGACTGTAAAAACTAGTTTTACATCTTCTTCTATTTTATACAATTTAAAATCATTTGAAGATAAAATTCCATTTAAAATCCCCACACCTGCAGTTTCAGTCATTTTTGCAAGTATCAATGGAGTTAATATAAGTTTTACGTCTGCATTTCTTTTTAATGCATTTTTGTAAATGTCTATATATGGATAATAAAAAATAGGAGAAATAGATCTAATTTTATTAGCTTTAGTTATCAGTTGAGTATAGTGGCTGTGGGGTTTTATAATGTCTGTTGGTGTAGATTCCACTAAGAATGAGTTACTTAAGCATTTAATTTCTTTAAGTAAATTTTTAGGTATTCCATCTATCCCGTGATTTAACCATATCTTTTCGTATTTTTTAATGGTATAAAATGATTTGAATAAATTTTGTGATTTAATGGCATATAATTTACCAACTGGCGACAAAGAATATTCATTTTCTTTTTTAATGATGATATTCTGACCTTCAAGCTTTTTAAGCGAATGTAATGCAGCAGATGATTCTAAGCCAAGCTCATTTTTTAATGTATTTAAATCTTTATTTCCGTTGTTTAAACTTAAAATAATCTTTGTCCTGACACTTGAAGTCGTAACAAATTTAATATCTCCTTTTATATCTTCATAACGATTTAAAGTGCCAATTATGTCCATGCTGATCTCCTTTATGCCTGAATATTTACAATATTCATTTAAATAATATTTATTATTATAATTTATAACGATCTGTTTTACTTTATATTGGCCCGAAATGTAATTAAATTTTGTGTAAATAAAGTTTAATGATAATACATTAATTATATTAATATTATCTGAAAGATTTTATAATTAAAAAGGAGTTTACAGGTGATTTTATGATAGATTCACATGTGCATGCAGATACACGTCCCTATGAGGATTTTGAAAAAATGGCAGTAGCAGGTATAGAAGCTGCAGTGACTTGTGCACACGATCCTCTAAAAATGAGTGTATCTGATGTAGTTTTTGACCACTGGCACCGTATTTTAAATAATGATGTTAAAAGGGCAGCAGAAAATGGATTAAAGTTATACGTGGCCCTTGGAATTCACCCAAGGAGTATTTCAGAAGATTTTGAAAAGGCGCTTGAGAAGCTACCTTCCTCTCTAAAAAATGAGTCTATAGTCGCAATTGGAGAAATTGGACTTGAAACTGCGTCAGAATCTGAAAAAAATATATTCAAAAAACAGCTGCAGCTTGCAGAAGCTCTTGAAATGAAAGCGATTGTACACACACCGCGGAGCAATAAAAAAGAGATAACAGGGATTACAACCAGTATCATTGAGGAAAATATAGATCCTGAGATGGTTGTAATAGATCATGTAGACCGTACAATAGTTAATGATGTTATTGATATGGGTGCAATGCTGGGGCTTACAGTTCAGCCTAAGAAAATGACTCCTGATGAAGCAGTTTCAATACTGGATGAGTATGGATTTGATAAGTTCTCTTTAGACAGTGATATGAGCTCTTCGCCATCTGACCCGTTATCTGTCCCTAAAACAGTTCATAAACTTAAGTTAGCAGGGTTTAATGAAAAAGATATTAAAAAAGTTTCAAACGATAATGCTGCTAAGTTTTTTGATTTGTAAGGAATGTACCATTTTTTACTATGGTATTTTATCAAAACAGTTAGTTTTATTTAAATATCAAGGTCACATGCTCTCGATACATTCATAGCTCCTATTTTCCCAACACATGAAGATGCCACTGTATTTGCGAAGTCGAGGCATTCTTTCAATTTTTTATCTTTAATGTAAGCCGCTATAAAACCTGCTGCAAATGAATCTCCTGCTCCAGTTGTATCGAGGGCAGCAGTTTCTTTAACAGGGGAATGGATTATTTCATCTTTAGTATAAAGATTTGCACCCTCTTTGCCGCAGGTTACAACAACCATTTTAGCGCCGGTATCTAAAAGTGCCTGTGTTCCATTCTCTAAATTTTCTCCAGTTAAGATTTTAACTTCTTTTTTATTTAAAAATATCACGTTAGCCCTCTTAATAGGTTCATATAATTCCCCTATTCCGTATTCTGAAAGCAATGTTCCTGGATTCAATGATAAAAAGTTTGCATATCTTGACGCTTCTTCAAACACTTCTTTATACATTCCAGTTATGTGCAGTACTTTTGAACTCTGTATATAGTCAATATCTTCTTTTAATAGTTTAAATTCTGCATTTGCACCCATAAATGAATACATTGACCTTTCTCCAGGAGGATCAACAGCTATAAATACCATACCTGTAGGTGCATCAATATTTAGAAGTCTTTGAGTATTGACTCCTTCATCACATAACTTTTTAGCGCATAATTGCCCAAAATAATCATTTCCAATTCTAGCTACAATTCCAGTGTTTATATTTAACCTGGAAAGCCCCACTGTAAAATTGGATGCTGAACCTCCCACAGATAAAACAAGTTTTTCAACATTAACTTCATCATCGATTCCTACAAGTCTAGGAACTTTGTTAATGAAGTCTATATTACATGTTCCAAGCCCAACCACGTCAACTGGCAAAATATCGTCCTCATTTATATTTTGAGTTTCCTTATATTTGATTTTATTGAAATTGTTTAATTAAA
>JAEYQZ010000113.1 GCA_023409695.1 Methanobacteriota archaeon
CTGCGCTTTTTACACGCGGCAGGATACGGGCAATCCCTGTGGAAATTGAAATATTGCTCTTATTTATGGTATTATTTGAGCTTGTTGGTGGTGATGCCCTTGGGCTTTATGTAAGCATTCCACATTATGATAACTTCATGCATTTCATGCTGCCGCTGTACATCGCTTTAATAGGTATGATGGTTGTTTATACAATGTACTTCTACGGCAGGCTGAAGGCAACTATACCTGCTATGGTGGTGCTTATTGTGCTGGTATCCATAGGACTTGGAGGTGTACTAGAAATGGGAGAGTATACTTACGATAAATATTTATCCCACACAGTTATCGGACAAATCACTGGAAATACCCAAATGCAGGGCTCTCCAACGCAAGATCCCCTTGATGATACCATGAATGACCTGTTTACAGATACTGCAGGCGCAATTGTTGGAGCATTTATTGGTGTCTGGTTAATTAGAAGAGCTGAAAAGAGGGGTTCGCACTGGGAAGTTGCGGATGAAATTGAAGAATTAATAGAGGAATGATTTAAGGATCAATCATTCCTTTTTAATTAAACCAAAGTTATAACTCATAACTTCTGCAGGACATGCATCCACACATTCTCCACACATGATGCATTCTGAATCAGATATAAAATTATTTTTTACTCGTTCTGTTATATTGATGCTCATTGGACATTTATTATTGCATATATTACATTTAATACATTTCTGCATGTCAGTTTTTATGTATAAAGAAGGATATTTAACAAATTCTTTTATCTTTGTTCCAACTACCATAAATGGAGCTAACCAGCAGATATAAAGGCATCCTGCACGTTTACCGGCTGTAAAAGCGAGGATTGTTATTACGCCAACTCCCACATAATATATAATATACTCCTGCAGCTCAGGAATGTTAAGTTTACTCTGATATAATAAGTCTATCTGGTTTAATCCTCCTGATTTAAATATTGCAATAACTATTGCTGATACTAATCCAAGCCAGAAAATATATTTGAGCTTCTTGAATTTTGTCGACTTTGGAGTCTTATTAACAACAACAGAACAGTACTCCTGAATCCCTCCCGCCGGACATAACCATCCACAGAAAGCCCTACCTACAAAAAGAGATGATAAAAACAGTGATATATAAATAACCAGTCCTCCGACTATAACTCCCTGAAGTGATCCCATCATTACAGTTACTGGAGATAAAAATGGTTTAAATAAAGGAAAAATAAGGAGGGCTACCAAAAGTATTGCTTTTCTTTTATTCTGGCGATCCATATCTATTTCTCCTTATTCCACACTTGTTAGTTTTTCAGCGATCATATCTACATAAAACTGGATTACTTCATTAAAATACTCTTCTCCAATCTCTCTTTTGTGGGTTGAAAGCAGCAGCAAACCACGTATTACATTCGCCATGAGTAATGGATCAATTTCAATGATCATGCCTTCTTTTTGCAGTTTGGATAAGAACATAATCATAGGCCCTAAAAAATCAGTGTTATCCCCAGAATTTACAGTTGCCATTTTACGCCGTACCAGTTCAAATTCTCCAGGGACTAATAATTTATTTAAAATGGGATTTGAGTGAATTTCCCCAATTGCATTAATTAAAAAGCTTTTAATTATTTCTTTAACCGGTTTTTCTTTATCAAGTGTTGTGATATTTTCTTTTGCCAGATTTTTAATTTCTTCAGACATTATCTTGAAATATAATTCTTCTTTAGAATTAAAAAAGGTGTAAAAACTCCCCTTAGCAATGCCTACTGATTTTGTTAGGTCTTCAATGCTGGTTTTTTTAATTCCATATGTAGAAAATAATTCCTTACCTTTCTCCATGAACATTTTGTTTAGATACTCTTTTTCATTTTTATCGAAGGCTTTCATTGCATAATCCCCTCTTAAAACTCTATGACTATTTTGAATTTTTAGTCATATAAATATATCGACATCACCACCCCAAATAAAGGATTTATTTTTGCTCTTTATACAAAATTAAAACACCCAGTAACATTAAAATTCCAAACAATACTCTTAAAACAGTTAAAGGTTCTCCCAGTGCAAAATAAGCAGTTATAGCCCCAAATAGAGAACTAAGAGCAAATATAGATCCTGTCCTTGTTGAACCAATAACTCGGAGCGAATAATAGATCAGCACAAGCGAAAAGCTCACAGCAACAATTCCAATAAAGAGTAAGAGAGGTAACCTAAATAAAGGTAATGTAAAGTTCAATCCTAAAACTAAAGACAAAACTAATAAAATTGAGCCCCCAATTCCGGATTTTAAAGCTGTTATAAATATTATATCCCTTTTATGGCTTAAAAATTTACTTAAACTGGTATCAAGGCTCCAGAAAAACGATGCTGAAATTACAAGGAGACTTCCAAACAGGCTCTGATTAAATGAAAGATTTTTCAGGTCATTTGTGCTCAAAAAAATGGCCCCTATTAACAAAAGAGCAAATCCCAAAATATCTTTTCTGTGAACTTTTTCTTTGAGGAAAAAAATTCCAATAATTATAATAAATAATATTTCTACATTTGTTAAAAGAGCAGCATTTACTGCAGTTATTCTACTTAGGCCACTTAAATACAACGCGGGAGCTATAACTGAACCAAAAATTGCAGTTAGAAATAGAATAAAATATTCTTTTTTAGAAATGAAGTTTTCCACCCTGCTTTTCTGGTTTATGGTGTTCAATATTCTATTTTTAAGTGGAGAAAAGTTTACAAAAAATAGAAACACACTTGCTATTAAATATGTAAGCGCTGCAAGGGCAAAAGGATGAAGATATCCTAACAGTATCTTGTCCAGTGAAAACCAGACCCCAAAAAGAAGGGCCACCATTAATGCGCTTAAATATCCCCATGAACGATTCATATTACCATCATAGTTTTGAATTTAATTAAATTCATCATTTTGTTTAGATACTGTTTAGATCTTTAATATTTTAATTGGAGTTAATCATTATAATTTTCTTTTTTTAACATGCCACCCCAATTTCAAAACATTTATATATAATGTAATGTATTTTTTACATTAGATGTAACATATTTTTTACATGAGGTGAAAAAATAGTAATAAAAAAGGCATAAAGGGTTTAAAATGACATGTTCAACCCCACAACTTCGATAATAAATATTTCGGTAGATATTAATCAATTAAACGTAAATTACGCTGATTAAAGCCATAAAGAAGAAAAAGTATATAAACTAAAGGAATATTGGAGGAATTAAATGAGCATTTACAAGTTATCGTTCAAAAATTTCAAAAGACGAAAATTAAGAAGCGCTCTAACCATGTTAGGTGTTATAATAGGAGTAACTGCCCTGGTGGCACTCATGGGCATTGGTACAGGAATGTCATCCTACATGAAATCACAGACAGAGACCATGATGGGTGATGTAACGATTGTAAACAGCTCCGGCGGATCGGGAATTACAGGATCTACAGGCAATACATTTTTAAATTCAAAAACAGTTGCCAAAATACAAAACATGTCCGAGCTTTACAATATTAAAAAACAAACACAGTTTGAGAGCCAGTTAAACAACATGCCCATATACGTTATGGGAACTGATGATTGGAACCAAATAAAAATAAATGGGACACCCGGAGTTGTTATTAGTAAATCTTTAGTTGATAACTTCGGATATAAAATTGGAAGCAATATAACAATTAAAGATAAAAAACTGAAAGTAACAGGCATAAGCAACGAAGGAAGTTCCGGAATGGGAATTGTAATCTTAGATGCAAATACAGCCCTTTCCATGAACGATAATAAAGTATCCATCATTACAGCGAGTGTTAAAGGCGATCCAGATACTGTAAAAAAGAAAATAGAAAGCACGGTAAACGGAACAAGTGCATTCACAAAAACTGATCTCAGTAACCAGATCGACGGCATAATGAAAACAATAACTCTCTTTGTAAGCGCTATTGCCAGTGTCGCATTACTAGTGGGAGTTATAAGCATTATAAACATCATGCTTGTTAACGTTTCAGAAAGAACAAGAGAAATTGGAGTACTTAAAGCAATAGGATTTAAAAACAGAGAAATATTGGGAAGTATACTCGCAGAAGCAGGTTTACTGGGCTTTATAGCATCTGTAATAGGCGTAGTTATAGCTGCAGTTTTAATGCAAATTGGAATTATGTTATTTGCACAGCAGCTTGGTATGGAAAGCATCAGTTTAGCCCAAATGCTGCCACTATGGCTAGTTGCAGGAGTAATTGCAGGTGCTACTGTTTTAAGTATCTTGGCAGGTCTATATCCTGCATGGCACGCTTCAAGATTAAACGTAGTGGAGGCTCTGAGATATGAATAAAAACAATATATTAAAATTAAATGACGTATGGAAAACATACAAAATGGGAACAGAAGATATACAGGCACTCCGCGGTGTAAACCTAACAGTAAGTGAAGGTTCGTTTATTGCAATAATGGGGCCTTCTGGATCCGGAAAATCAACGCTACTCCACCTGGCAGGAATACTTGATACCCCAAGTAAAGGAACTGTTCTACTAAATGGGAAAAATATCGAAGAGTATACTGGAAACGAACAAGCAGAACTTAGAAGAAAAAATATTGGATTTATATTTCAACGTTACAACTTAATGCCCCAACTTACAGCCTTAGAAAACGTTATGTTACCCATGATTTCCCCAGATTCTGAAAAAGCAAAAGAATTATTAGACAAAGTAGGACTATCCGGCAAGTACGACCGATATCAAACACAGCTTTCAGGCGGAGAGCAGCAAAGAGTAGCCATTGCTAGAGCTTTAGCCAATGATCCATCCATTTTACTTGCAGATGAACCTACAGGAGAACTCGATACAGTAAATACTCGGAAAATAATGGGATTACTAAAAGATCTAAATCAGGAAAAAGGACTAACTATTGTCATAGTAACCCATAATCCCCTTGCCGCAGATTTCGTGGAAAAAGTCATTAAAATGCAGGATGGAGACATTCTAGATTTAGGATGGTAATTTTGGGTTTAAAACCCATTACCATTTTAAAAATGTAAAATTGAATGCATCAAAGATTAAATTAAAATTTTGGTAGTGATGAAAAAATGGTAATCGCAAAACAGGAATGGTTCAAAAATAAAAAAGGAACAACTTCCATTTTTAATATGCCATTAAAAGGACGAATTTACATAATAATTACAGGCTCTATACTATTTATAGGAATATTCCTACCCCAAAATATAATAACAGGAACAATAATCACATTGATATTTTTATTTTTACTTATGGATGCAAATATGGCCTCTTTAAAGTCAATGGACGAGAGAGAACATATGCATTATTCTATTGCAATGAGAAATATGGCCTGGGGAATGTTGATAATTATTATTATAGGATCAACAACTCTGCTCAGCTATTTTAACGGTACAGATATTAAAACAGGGTTATACATTCTAATTATGATTACAGGTATTGGCGGAGCTTTAATAAACATTATAACCAGACATAAACTGGAAAAGGAGAATTAAAAATGAAAAATGCACTATGGTACTTAGGATTTTTAAGCCCGCTGAGTTTGCTGTATTTTGTAACTGGAAATATTGCATTTGCAGGCTTTGCAGCATTTGTGGTCTATTTCACAATTTATGGTGAAAATGATGAAAGGTTACAGGCAAATGTAGGGCTTGCAACCAGAAATACATTTCTTTATGTCATATTTGCAGGTGCAATATCTCTAATTTACATAAGTACAACCAAAGATATGTCTTACTTCCCACAGGCATTCACTCTGCTTTTTTCAGGTAGCATAATAATCTGCGTACTTTCATATTTCTTTTACAACTTCAGGGAAGAAGTAATAACAAAATAATTTTTCCATAAGGGCGCTTTAAGTATGTCAGTACAGTACAAATTCGGCAGGAACCTCCAAACATACTATTTTAATCATCTGCGTGTTTTTGTGCCTGTATACAATTTCATGGAAGAACACCTATGAAAACAAGAATTAAAGAATATAGAAAAGAACTTAAAATAACTCAAGAGGAGTTAGCAGAAGCTGTTGAAGTAACACGGCAGACAATTATAGCTTTAGAACAGGGTAGGTATAACCCCTCTCTAATTTTAGCCTACCGAATTACTAAAGCTCTCAAAAGGGGATACATTGAGGAGGTATTTGAACTGGAGGACATAGAAACATAATAATTATTTTGTAATAAGTTATTAAATAAAACAGAATCTTTATCTAAATGCATTACTTGGATTTATTGTATGTTTGGAGGTTTCAAATGAGCATTTACAGATTATCCTTTAAAAATTTTAAAAGAAGGAAACTTAGAAGCGCCCTAACCATGTTAGGTGTAATTATAGGCGTTACTGCCCTCGTAGTCCTTATGGGTATTGGTACGGGGATGACATCCTACATGAAAGAGGAAACTGAATCACTTATGGGAGATATTACGATAGTAAACAGTTCCGGCGGATCAGGGATTACAGGATCTACCGGCGACACATTTCTAAACTCTGCTGCAGTTTCTAAAATAGAGCATATGCCTCAACTTTACGATATTAAAAAAGAAACACAATTCTACAGCAAATTAAACAACATGCAGATAGTTGTTCAGGGAATTGATGACTGGGGCCAGATAAAAATCAACGGCACTCCAGGCGTTGTTATTAGTAAATCACTCACTGAAGATTTTAATTATAAAATAGGGAGTAACATAACCATTAAAGATCATAAATTAACAGTAACAGGGACTACCAATGAAGGAGGGTTCGGAGTAGGACTTATATTCATAAATATAGATAAAGCTCTTGATATGAATAATAACAACGTATCCACCATTTCAGCTAACACTAAAGGTGATCCAGATACTGTTAAAAAAGAAATAGAAAGTTCTATAAACGGTACAAGCGCGTTCACAAAAAATGATTACACACAGCAGATTGATAAGATAATGCAAACAATAACTCTCTTTGTAAGTGCTATTGCCAGTGTTGCATTACTAGTGGGAGTTATAAGCATCGTAAACATCATGTTAGTTAATGTTTCAGAAAGAACAAGAGAAATTGGAGTATTGAAAGCAATAGGATTTACAAACAGAGAAATATTGGGAAGTATACTCACAGAAGCGGGTTTACTGGGATTTGTAGCTTCGATAATAGGCATAATTGCAGCTGCTGTTTTGATAGAAGTTGGAATCATGTTATATGGACCACAACTAGGTATAGAAAATATCAGTCTTACTCAAATGCTGCCACTATGGTTAATCGCAGGAGTAATTGGGGGCGCTACAATTTTAAGCATTTTAGCAGGTTTATATCCTGCACGGAGAGCATCTAAATTAAACGTTGTGGAGGCACTGCGATATGAATAACGATGTACTGGTATTTAATCATGTCTGGAAAACTTATCAAATGGGAACAGAAGAAGTAATGGCACTTAAAGGTGTTAATTTAATTGTAAAGGAAGGTTCTTTTACAGCACTGATGGGACCTTCAGGATCTGGAAAATCAACGTTACTCCACCTGGCGGGAATACTCGATACCCCAACAAAAGGAGCTGTTTTAATGAACGGGAAAAATATCAAAGAGTACTCGTTAAAAGAACAGGCTAAACTCCGGAGGGCAAACATTGGATTTGTATTCCAGCGGTTCAATTTAATGCAGCAGCTTACAGCATTAGAAAACGTCATGCTGCCCATGATCTCACCAGATTCAGGAAAAGCCAAAAAACTTTTAGATAAAGTCGGATTATCTGATAAATACGACCGTTACCATACACAACTTTCTGGTGGTGAACAGCAGCGTGTTTCCATAGCACGAGCTTTAGCCAATGACCCGTCACTTTTACTAGCTGATGAACCAACAGGAGAACTTGATACTCAAAATACAATGATAATAATGGAGTTACTCCAGGAATTAAATCAAAAAGAAGGATTAACAATTTTAGAGGTAACACACGATTCACTATGTGCAGAATATGCAGACAGGGTAATTAAAATGCAGGACGGAAATATACTCCGTTAAAATTATTTTTTTATAAAAAACATTAAATTCTTTTAAATTCTATTTTTGGCTTAAAACAAATTTAAATCAGTCGTGAATAATGTAACTTTTTAAACCTATAAATTTTAGTTGAAAACTTACATGATTTAGATGATAAACAAATTTTTTATAAATTCATTTGCAAAAATAAAGTTTTTGCACCTCGAAATCATCGAAATT
>JAEYQZ010000127.1 GCA_023409695.1 Methanobacteriota archaeon
TTTTGACAGGATTAAAATGATAAGCAAGCTCATCATCAATTCAACTAACAACCTGTTTTTAGTTCGCTCGCCTTTTTCATATAAAGTTAGAAATAGCAGAGGTAATATTGGAATTAAATACCTGCCCTGAATCCCATGTATCACCTGTGCTCCAGTATATGTCCATGTAAGATATTCAAGAACGAAAATAGTGCCTGCTATTAATAAAAATGACCCTAAAAGAATATATCTTTGTTTAAGACTTATTTTGAAAGAGCCTTTATCAAAAGCAGCTACTAAAATTATTATAAAGAGATACATGTAGTAAATCAAGTTTGGAATAGGTGAATTTGCATAAGCCCAGTTACCAACCACTATAAATGGAAGTTCTCCTGCATATTCGGATGAAGTGTTTAACATGGTTTGAATAAACTCTACGGGATAATGTAAAATATAAAGTAATTGATCTTTGAGAGATATTCCAGGATCAAGGGGCATATATAGTCCATTAACCATAAAGTTCCAGAATGCAACTATTAAAACGGCAAGTAAGAACGTAAGTCCAAATATCTGGAACATTTTTGTCCTGCTTTCAAATTTCTTTGAAGGAATTAAGAAGAACAGTAGAATCAGCATTATATACGGCATTTTAGCTAAACTCAACAGTAAGCTAATTGAAATTATGATTAAAATATGTTTTGGAGTGATTTTTTTAATATTGTCATCTAAGGCTAATTTAAGGAAGATTGCAATGGTAAGAAACGATAACGAAATAGCTATACCGTCTGCTGAAAGAGATGCTGCCTGAAATAGCGTCATTGGCATTAAAGCTATGGCTAAGAATCCCCATTTAAACACAGGAGTTATCTTAATTGCTAAAAATATAATGAGCAACCATAGTAATAGATTTCCGAATCTCCCTAAATACAGTAATATTAAAGGGGACAAATCAAACAACTTTCCAAGAGCTATACTTAATGCAGAGGCTAAATAAGGGAGTGGAGAATAAGTCACCACAGCATATTTTGAAATATCTACGAAAGTATTAGTACTGCTTTTAAGTGGAAGATTTAATAGATATCCCATGCCCATTGATTGATTGTTTAAAATGTAGTATTTCCATTTTTGATAGACGTTGTCTGTCATGATTTTTACAGACTCGGGAACGGAAACGCCTGCTTTATTTCCTATTTTTTCAGGAATTAAATTTCCATTACTTAAATCCCATGACTTATAATAATGTTCATATTCGTCAGGAACCTGAAAAGGAGGAATTAATACTAAAAAAGCTATTCCGTAAATCAATCCCAGAACAATAAATACATACTGTGGATTTAAACTCTTAATTCTATTCATCACAAGAGATATAGATTTAATTATATAAAAAGTAAACCGGCAAAAT
This sequence comes from Methanobacteriota archaeon, assembly GCA_023409695.1. GTDB lineage: Archaea > Methanobacteriota > Methanobacteria > Methanobacteriales > Methanobacteriaceae > Methanobacterium_D. The sequence continues at coordinate 1,382 of JAEYQZ010000127.1, forward strand.
ATTCCGTTTGCATTTAATTTTATCTATATTTTCATTAATTATCGTGAATGATGTATTATTTAGTTTTAACTAGGAAATGTAACTATTTTTTATTAAATTTTTAGAAATAAAATTTATAAAAGCATTAATAATTATTCAAGCACTTTAAAAGTGCCTGTAATTGCTACAACAGCCCGTGTATCTGTAACTCCAACCCCTTTGTATTCAAACAGTATATTGTATCTTTTCCCATTTTTATCAAAAGATATTGATTCATATTTAATATATGGAACGCTGTAATGGGCATAAATTATATCAAGAGCTTTGGTACCGTTTATGGTTATATTTTGAACTTCTTCAACTGTATAATTAGCTTTAGTAAGTCTAGTCGTGTTTTTTAAATCGTTAAAACTTATCCCATTAACTTTTCCACTATTATCCAGAGGTTCTTCAGATATTTTGAATGTGCAGTTATCATCCCAGCCACTTACACCTTCTACAAATGCTCCATCTGTACCATTAATCTCTTTAATTGTGTATTCATGGGGATATTCAAAGTAGATTCCGCTTTTATTGTATATATTGTTTACACCGGGGCCTTGATCTTTATAGGTACATCCAGATACGGCGATTATAAAAATTAAAACTGGAACTATCCATACAATCTTATTCAAATGATAACCTCTGTATTTTTTAATTGGGATAATGTGGTTGAGTATAATTAGGATTATTTCCATTGAATATAAATTTTTTTAGATGGAACTTCGATGTTGGAAGAATCAATAAGTTATAGAGTATGCTCTATTTAATGGAAATTAGATCAAAATCATAAATTAGAACTAAAATTTGTTTTTTTTTTAATGAGTGTGGCGCCTGTAATCTTAATTAGAAAAAGAAGGTTTATCAATCGGCATTCAAATTAGACGAAAAAATTAAAATTGAACGCTGCTATTATCTAAATTTGAAATGACTATTTTCCCATTTTTTGTTTAACTGAACCCACTTTTTCATCCATTGTTTTATCAGTATCTCTTCGGTCATCTATTTTTACGTGGGTTTCAACTCTTTGTGCGCCTTCTCTAAATATTGATTCGTGAGCGGCTTTTATTGCAGTGAAAAGTTTGTCTGGATTATTTGTTTCAATTAAAGTACCCATTCCTGTTAGTTTATAGTTAATGCCGTTATCTTCTAATGCAGATGTAGCAGCAGCTATATATTTACTTATGCTTGTATCACATGTCCCAACAGGGACTATGGTTAGTTCTGCAGATATCATAATAAATTATATGTTTAATTTAGTATATCAACATTTTTGGACAAAATAGCCATTAAAAATTAAGGATTTTTAAGGTCTAAAACCATAACATACAAAAAATAAACTAGTGGATGCCTTTGAAAGTTCTGTTTTCACGAGATTCTGATAATTCTAGAAAAATTATGCAGAAGTCTTTAATTTAACATAAACTATTTCTCAAATAATCTGCAAACCTAATTTGATCTATTATGGTTACTCAGGAAGAATTCAACAAAAACATTGAAGACAATGTGAAGGAAACAATTGAAACATATGGACTGCTTGCACATGGTGAAAAAATTGCAGTGGCACTTTCCGGTGGTAAAGACAGTATTTTAACACTGCACATGCTGAACAAATTTAAAGAAGAATACAACCTTGATTTGGTGGCCATAACTATTGATGAAGGGATTTCAGGATACCGGAATGAAGGTGTGGAAGCAGCAAGGAAGAATGCAGAAGAAACAGGGGTCAAATTAATTGAGAAATCATTTTTAGGTGAATTTAATTTTAAACTTGATGATATTTTTAGTTTTTACAAGAGTGCATGTATACCCTGCGGTGTTTTCAGAAGATACTTATTGAACAAAACAGCCTATGAAGTTGGAGCCTCTAAAATTGCAACGGGTCACAACCTTGATGATGAAATCCAGTCGTTCCTTATGACATTTGCAAGGGCAGATTTTAGAAGGTTTTCAAAGTTCGGGCCGAAGCTGGACACAATTCATAAAAAACTCATTCCAAGAATCAAACCTCTTTGGAATGTAGCTGAAAAAGATGCAGGTGCATGGGCAGTTTTAAATGATATTGATGTCCATTTTGCAGAATGTCCTTACTCTCACCTGTCTGCAAGGTCTAAAATAAAGGGATTTTTAAACAAGATGGAGTCCGAGAGAAAGGGAACCAAAGCAAATATACTTAAATCATTTGACAAAACATTTCAGTTTGAAAAAAAGCCGGCAAGTTTATGTGAATGTCAGAAATGTGGTGAACCATCCTCAATGGATACCTGTAAGGCATGTGAAATGCTTGAGGAGATTGATGGTCATTTGAATGTTAATTAATGTGATTATTTGTGAATTGAAATTTTAATGATGTTTGTAAGGTATGTAATGCTTGAAGAGATTGATGGTCATTTGAATGGTTAATTACAGATACATTCAAAAAATAAAAAATCTTCAAACACATCTGTGTTTGATTGATGTTATTTAGAAATTTCTAAAATGGGTGTTATCCACCGCATTTACAAATTTTCTTGCATCTGACAGCTTTTTGGAAGCTGAATCGAAATGATACGTTTCGTAAATTATGGCAGGCGTTCCATTTTTGGCAATTGGTACAGTAACATATTGAGGACTTGTTGGGTTAGGCGGGGTATAAATTAACAGTGAAGGCAGTCTGTAAATTATAGATCTAGCAATTGCGAGAGTGTAAGAACCTGTGGATATTGGATATAAGAACCTGTAATATTTATAACCGCTTGAAGCCCCGTGATTTTCATGAATGTCAAATACAAATGTCGGTTTAATTCTATTCACGTCTGGAACAACGAATTTTTGGGCCAATAACTGGCCGTTCAGTCTTCCTTGGGTATAATTTGATGTTGATTTAGTTACATGAACTTTGTAGACTATATATCTATAATTTAAAGTGTTTGATCTATTTCTTACAACATTTGCCACATCGTAGCTAAATTCAGTTTCCAATGGGTGAACACCAGTTATGTATACAATTTTTGTAGGAGAATAGGGGTTTCCATAGGTAAACTTTTCCACATAACCGTATGAAGTGCTACCTATGACGGCTGCAGAGCTAGTACTAACGGCTGAGAAGATCATTAACAGGCATAACAAAATTCCTATAATTTTATTTATTCAATCACCTCCAGTTAGGTTTTTAAGATATTATAACAGCTTAATGACGTGACTTAGCTTAATAATTATTTAGTGTTTAAATGAAGCTAACTTGGAAAAGTAAATTGAAGATGTGGTATTGATCAAAAGTTAAGGGGTATTTCTTATTAGTAATATTCATATTTCCGATATTAATAACTTTGCAATAAACAAATAAAAAACTTTTTAACTAGATTACTGCAGTCAATATGGTATAATAAACCTTTAAAATAATTTAAAATTTAAAGAGTAGGAAAACATCAAATTAAAAAACGCTGCATTTTTAGGAATGAGAATTGGATATATATTAGCATATTGTTTTATATTTATCATAAAAAGAATAATTAAATCTTATTTTTTAACTTAACTTGATTTTCATTCAATGATTCTGGTGATTGTACCTATTCCCTTACTCCGACCTTCTCTAAATATAATTTTTTGACCTTCTTTAACACAAAACGGCCTGTATTTAAACTGCATTCTAACTTTGCCTGTATCTCCAGCAGACATATACTCTTTATCTCGAGGTTCAAAGATAACAGTTTCTGAAATTGTTTCAATATGAGTTATACATTCATAACCTTCTTTGATTGTTGTTGGGTGTACTAATATGGCAACATCTGCCTCAAATTTTTTTACAGACTGTTTTTCATAATCCGGGTCGCATAAAATCATGCCTCTTTTAATATCATCGATATTCGCTCCTTTTATCGAGATTCCAACGACATCTCCAGCTTCAGCATAATCTTTTTTGTAGTAATGCATTTCAATGGATTTTGCCCTAACATCCATAAATTTTCCGAACTCGTTGGGACCTAAAAGTAATTTATCACCTTTCTTAATTCGCCCCTGTCTTACTGTTCCACTTACAACTGCTCCAACACCTACTACGGAGTATATTTTATCTATATACATCATAAATGGTTTCAGTGAATCTTCTTCCTTTGCCTCAACTTCAAGGTTTAAAAATAATTCATCAAGAAGCTCTAGACCATCACCAGTTAATGAAGAAACATTTATCACGGGGACAAGATGTTGATTGGCATGTTCTGCTACAAATTTAGCATCTTCACATGTTTTTATCATGTAAGGAATTCTTCCAACCAGTTTTAAAAGGTTAAACACTTCATCTTTTGTTTCTTTTATTTTCTCAGCACTTACCATGTCAATTTTAGTAATTACAACAATTGAAGGTAAATCCATGGCCATTATAATCCCAAGATGCTCTCGGGTAATGTGAGTTGGCCCCTGATCTGCAGCTATTGTAACAAGTCCATAGTCCAGTTTTTGGCCTACAATCCCTCTTATGGTTGTTCTAAGCCATGGCTCATGGCCTACTGTGTCTACAAAGCATATGAGTTTATCGCAGTCTTCAACAGCCTTTGCTTTTTCTTTTTTATTTAATGGATTTTTAACCCTTACAGGTTCTCTATTACAGAATCCGTAGATTGCAAAGGAGAGGTCTGCTGAAAGTCCTCTTTCTATTTCATGTTTCTGAAGATCTAAAAATATCCTCGTCCTACCTGAACCATCATCCAGACTTCCAGTGGTCAACGTCCCAATGAGCGTGCTTTTTCCATGGTCCACATGCCCTGCAACACCTACAAGCATGTGATCTCTCTTAGAAAGATCTTTTTTACCAATAAAAACTCGAGCTACATCTCCATTGTTTCCAGGGTACTTCTCAACTTTTAAAATAGTGGAATTTATCTCTTCTGAGATACTTTTTAAAACAAACAGTGATTCTTCCATTTTCTCATCTGAGAGTCCCTGAAGGTTTCCATCATCATCTACACCTATAAAATAAATAGCTTCTCCGCTACCCCGCTCCATTCTGTATTTCATTTGAGAGGCAAGGCGCTGTTTTCTATCTTTTTGAAGATGATAATCTTTTTTAAGGCTTTCTTTAAATTCTATATTTCTTCTTTCACCTTTTTTTGTAATATTATAGATGCTGCTTGTCATGAGATTGAACTATTTTTTATAATTCCTCAAATACAGTAATATCAAATTTTATCTGCAGTTGTAAAAACTGCACCGCCGTATTTCTCTTCCTGCAATTCTTTAACTTTTTGGACAGCTAACTGTACATCTTCAGTTTTTGCAAGGATACGTCGACTTTTAACCTTAAATACTTTACCGCAAACGCACTTTTTTTGAATTACGCCTTCTTTGGAGTACATTGCACGCCCGCAGTTGCATCTAAATATGAGGTACATGAAATCACACGTTAATTTGTTGAATATTATATGTTTGTTAATTTTTAAAATTCACTGAATTGTATTAATAATGTAACTTCACTTTATTTAAAATTTTTTGAAAAAAGAATTTAAAATATATTTAATTTGGCCAGAGAGTTGGCTTTCGGGTTTACAGTCATCCCCATCCAAAAATTTTACCGAGTATTGGATTGAATATGTTAAAAAGTGTAATAAATATTGGATTAATGACTGCAGAAATTTTGAGGATTAATGGATAAAATACATTGGGTATTGTAAGGAATGCACCTATGGTTGCGCCAATATTGGTTCCAACAACAACTATCAAAACTCTAAAGAGGTTGTTATCCCAGAAGTCCCTTAAACTTTCACAGTCTTTAAAGCCCGCCAGGTCATCCATTCCTACTTTTCTTGATTTAGCTTCTACAATTCCTGAAAACCATCCTGCAGCAAGAAGAGGGTGTAAAACTGTTAATGGGGCCACAATGAATGCTGTTAATGCAGAATAAATCTTTGATCCGGATAAAATACAACCTGCAAAGGATAATCCACTTGTTAACAGTACATACTGGAGAATACTGGTTTGTATATTAATTCCGCTTAGAAACGCCATTGCAAATACTGCAATGAAAACTACAGGTATTAAAAATAGCAGGATCTGCATGACGGAAAACCTGGATTTCTTAATGCCCAGGAGGTCGTAAAGTGGCGGAATCTCTTCTGGATTATTGATATATCTTGTAATTCCTTCTTTATGTCCTGCACCCACTACAGCAACTACGCTTTCATCTGGAATATCTGTAAGCATTCTTGCCATGTACTGGTCCCTTTCATTTACCAGAACATCATATGCTTTGGGTGACATTTCCTTAAAATATTCCATTACCTCGTGGAGAGCATCCCCTTCAGTTATACTTTCAATATCTTCAATTTCTTCATCTTTGCTGAAGAAAGATGCTATTAAACCATATATAAACTTCATTTTTTCAATGATGCTCATTTTGTTTAATGCACGGTTCAGGGTTATTGAAATGTCACGATCTATTAATGCAATTTTTGCTCCTATTTCGTTTGCTGCTTCTATTGCAGCCATCATCTCTGATCCAGGCTTAACACCTACATCATCACCTATTCTGCGCTGCATATATGATAAAAATCCACTAACTAAGAATAAGGTCAGGTTGTCGCCTTTAATTAATTTTTTAATTTGAAATTCCTCTTTAGGAGTTTCAACTCCCTCTTTTTCGTTTAATAGATTAGTATAACGATTAATATCTAGTTCAATAGCAACAACGTCTGGTTTCTTCTCTAAAATCGTATCTCGAACTTTTTCAATACTTTTTTCTGATACATGCGCTGTTCCGATTATTTCAAGTGATTCTGGTGCCATAGCAATCTCACGTTTTAATTTGTATAATTTTTAATGATCCCTTTTTCATATATGGGGATAATATCATATATATTTTTTTTAATACTAAACTTTATGTCTTCCAAAAATCCGAGTTTTTGGAGGGTTAAAGAAGACTTTGAATTCATAATCGCTTTTTTAACCATTTCTTCGTCTCTTGATGCCATATATGCTGCTGTGGCCATTTCATCAAGTTCATAATTTTTAAGATAAGATATTATTTCTCCAGCTCCAAGGAAGTCTTCAATTGCAAATCTTCCCCTAACTCCTGCCATTACAATTTCTATATGATCTTCAGCAATTTCAGAAGCTTTTTGGGCTACAGCTTTTGCATTTACAAATGATCCAACGAGTGCTGTTGCGTTCATTCCTTCAAGAATTCTTGTACCATTTGTAGTGGTAAGTACAAGTGTATCTCCGCTAAAATTTTGTATTGCAACTGGCGAATTTCCAGTATCAAATCCTGGAATTGGAGCTCCATCTCTTTCACCTGCAAGCACTGCATTGTATTTTTTAGCGAGTTTTATTGCATTATCTTTATCTTTTACAGCTATAATTTTATTAAAATTATTTAAAGCAACATTTATAGTAGCACTGGCTCTTAAAACGTCTACCATTATTGCAACATCTTTAGAGATTGATTTATCTAAACTTAAAGAAACTAACATAAAAAACACCAAAAATAAGGAAATTCAATAAATAAAAAACGAAATTTGGGGGGTATTTATTTAATTTTTCAGCAAATCAAAAACGTCTTTACAAAAACGATTTCTAACTAATTTTTTCAGCAAAACCAAAACGTCTTCTTACAGAAACGATTTTAACTTTAACTTCTTCTCCAGCTTTTGTACCGGGTACAAATACCACAAAACCATTTATGCGGGTAATTCCGTCGCCTTCTTTACCTACATCTTCTATCTTCACGTCATATTCTTCCCCTTCTGAAATAGGGGCAGTTTTTGGACCTTGATCTGTTCCGAACAATTCATTCACTTCCTTCGACCAAAACTAAGTTAGTCTTATTTAAATATACGGTTAAGTTATTATATAAATGTTTTCATAACATTATTAACAATTGTATATTTACATGATTTAAGGAATTTCCTTGGTTTAAAATAATATTTAAGTGTTTTGATAATGCATATAAAATTAAAAATATGTTAAACTAAACTAAATTTGAATTAATTGATAAAAATTTAAGAGGATGATGGGCTTGAACGACGACGATAAAACAATTGAATCAATGGTAGAAGAGTATAAAATGAGTATGGGTGGGTCATTTTTCAATGATTTCACTAAAAAACCTGACAAAAATATTGAATTAGAAGAACTAATAATTAAAAAGGGGATAGATAATCATCTTTTTGATACTCATGAACTGTTGTCAATTTATGATAATTTATCTGAGTATAATAAGAGAGAATTTTTCCAAAGAGTAGTAGTGGCATTTATTAAATTTAAATTTCAGGAAAATACTGTGAAATAATTTGATTAGGGCATGAAATTGTTCAATTTAAATAAATTAGTTTACTTCTATATTTTGAGCCTTGATTATTCTCCACCAGTTATAACATCTAAATCTTCTTGGGTAAGCGGTTTTCCTTTTAAAAGTACCTTTTCTCCAATTGCATCGATCATATTGCATGGAATAACTTTGGTTTCGCCTCGCCCTATTTTACCTGTGAGACCTCCTTCTCTAAGTACGAGGCCTTCAATTCTGCGGTTTCTAAAATCCAAATCTATATCTTCTACTTCGCCAAGTACATTTCCTTTATCATCTATTACTTCTTTACCTTTAATTTCGTCTATTTTCATATTAATCACCATTTTAATTAATTATAATCTATTTTAATTTATATAGGATGTTTTAATCTAGATTTAAGTCTTTTCAATTGTTTAATTATCTCTAATAGGTGGTTTGCATTCCATTTGTAATACTAATTATATTATTTTTAATATATAAAAATTCGGTGAATTTTTGCATATGATACAAAGCTTAAAAAACGTGCTGCATTTTACATCAATAAATTCCATGATTTTTGGGCAGTGATTATAATTTCATTTCAACTGATAAAAACATCAAATTTAAATATTTTAAAACCAAGGATAGACTATGAAATTTTCCTTAAAAGTTGTAACAACTCCTATGTGTGAAGAAATAGTAAAACTTGCGGGTATTTCAAACTATATAGTAAATAAAACTCCTGATTCAGTTGGAGCCGATATAGCTGTTGTTTTGTCCGAAACTAAATTATCCACTAAATCCATTAAAATTAAACTCAATACATTCTCACAGATTAAAGAAAGTATAGAAATGCTTTCTAAGGAGTTTGAAACTTCCCCTTTAGATTATCAAATTAAAGAAATTGCAGGATCCAAGAAAAATCGAAAGATAAAAGTAAAAGTTTATTCAAATTTTTTAAAAGAGATAGTAAAAGATATGGGCTTTAATGTGGTTGATAAAGAGTATAATTTTGTAGTTTATCCTGATTATATGAAAGATAACGTAGTAAATGAAAATGTAGAAATCGTTGAGATACCATCCCACAAAAATGTGCCTTTATCTGCAATAGAAAGAGCTGAAATGAGGTATAACATTCTGGAGAAAAGATTATGTATGAAACCTTAACTTACACTGGAGGAGTTCACAAGCATGAAGAGATTACTGAGCTTATAGAAGATTTAGGTGGGTTTGTACTACAGGAAAACCTGAGCCAGATGGATCTGGTCATAACACTCGCTGTTCCAATAGAAGACGTAGATAAAGTCCAGGAAAAGGCAAAAGAACTCCTTGGAACAGTAAAAATAGCTCCAATGGCAGGTACCGAGATTGCTATAGTTTCTCCAACTCTTGCAAGGCAGCACCTTCCCCATTCTGCGTGTGATATTTCAGAATATCTCAGAAGATATGGGGCAAAGGACAATATGATCGGGCTTTCCCGCGGAGCTGGAAAAGGTATATCAAGAATTTCACAGGATGAAAAAAAGCTAATTGAAGAACATGATCTGGCTGTTTTCGCGCTTGGAAGCTTTAGAGAATGTATATTAAATAAAATACATCTTTTTGAAGACCTTGAAATTCCTGTAGTTGTAACAGGGGCTCCAGATATAGATGTCAATGATATCCCTGGAGCAAGTGCTTATGTGGGAGGATTAGGCAGAATCCCAAGCAGGCTTAAACGTGGAGAGAATATAAGGGCACTTAGGAGTCTGGCTGAAACTGTGGAAGGAATTCTTGATGATAGAAGAAAAGAAATAACTGAAGATCCACCTATTGTGCCATCAATACTTGTAAAAACAGAAATTGAAAACCAGATACATGCATTAAAAGACGTTTATTCGCCAGCACCTGTTGTAAGTCAGCTGGATGGGGTAAGGGTTAAATTAAATTATGATGAATATAAAGATGAAATTGGAAAAGTTAAGGTGGATGAGTACGTTTTAGAGGATGTTTCTGAAATAAAACGTTCCATGATGTACGATTATATTCTGGTTAAGCTGTTACCTGAATCTTCTATTCTTTGAGGTTGTAGCTAAACTCTATGAATAAAACACTTTTAGATTTTACCAATTTTTTATTTTATTATCAACTGGAGTTTCAATTAATTTCTATAATTTAGAGATAAATTAAAATATTATGTGGTATAAAATTAATAATGTACCTGTAATAAGATTAAAAACTGGTTTTGTATTGGAGTTTAAAAATGAGAAGAATTATTCAGCTTGCTTTATTCTTATCTGTATTTTTCTTAGGATTTCTGGCTATTGACTATTATATTTTTAATAGATTAGGCATGCTGTTAGGTGTATCTCAGACCCTAATCACAATACTTGTAATTATATTTACTGCTGCTTATCCTGTTGCAGCGATACTTGAAGGCACGTTATCCAATGAATTTACACGCGTAATTTATACATTATCTGCTACATGGATGGGTGTTGCACTTATTTTAGGATATACTCTTCTTGCCTATGAACTAGTGAATTTTGTATTCCATATTCCTTCATTTACTGCGGGAATTGCAGTACTTGTAGTTGCTTTTGTTATAAGTCTATACTCAATTATTAACAGTTTATATTTGAATATTAAAGAAATTGAGATACCGATACAAAATTTGGAACGCGAATTGAAAATTGCTCAAATAAGTGACACTCATATCGGGCCTACTCGAAATTCGGGATTCATGAAAGAAATAGTTAAAAAAATCACCCCTTTAAACCCGGATTTGGTGTTAATAACAGGAGACCTTGTTGAAGGAACTGTAGGTTTGCATCCTTCCATGTTTGATTCAACTAATAACCTTAAATCCAAGATTTTTTTTGTAACAGGCAATCATGATGTGTATGGTGGATTGGAAAACGTTTTTGAAATTCTTAAAACTACCAATATAAATATACTGCGAAACGAAGTGGTTGAATTTGAAGGTTTACAGATAGTTGGGGTAGAATATTCAACCCAGAGAAATTACCTCAAAACTGTACTTTCAGAATTAGAAATTGATAAATCAAAGCCTTCACTTCTCATGTATCATGTACCTATAGAAGTTGAATTTGCAAATGAAGCTGGTATTGACCTTCAGCTTTCAGGGCATACTCATAAAGGGCAGATATTTCCATTAAACTTCCTTGGAAAACTTGTTTTTCCATATTTCAATGGCTTATATAATCATAATGGAACACAAGTTTATGTATCTCCAGGAACTGGAACATGGGGTCCTCCAATGAGATCTGGTTCTAGAAGTGAAATAACTTTAATTAATCTCAAAAAGAAGTAATTGGGGATATATGTAGATACTATTTTTTTATATTTTGAATATAATTAAAATAATGAAATTATATTAAATAAAAATAAACTAATAATAAATGTCTGTTTCTAACGTTAAAACGGTTTAAATTGCATTATTTGGTCTTGACAATTTTAAAACTTTCAGAATTTTCAAATACAATTAGTCATTGGAACAGAATTAGTTTTGAACACGTACAATTCAACTATAAATTCAGATAGCAAGCCTATGTTGGTTGGATCATGAGACAATTTACTGCCAACTATTATGATCTCAGTTAATTAAATTCATCTAAAATAGATATGGAAGTTTATTTTCTAACTCCAAAGAAGTTTATTGCTTCTATCAAATCTTGAAAAGCAACTAATTCGTGTTTTAGTACATCTTGACTGTTTAAAGTCCCGCTCATTTCTCCATCCACTGTTAATTTATCCGGACCTCTTGCAACAAGCCGATTTACACCGTCGCTACTTAAAATTTCTTCAGCAACTTTATCGTGTACATATGCACGGCCAGGTAGTATTACAGTGTCTTTTAACTGGCTGAAATCTATCTCTTCAATGTCTTTTTGAGTAATAAGACAGCCAATATCCTGGTCTACTGCAACAACATTAACAAGGTCTGATGCTTCAATATTTCCAATTATTTTTTCTATAAAAGGAGCTGCAACCTTACTTGTTACTATGGTGGCTTCTGAAGTGACTTTAGATAATATATCTAAGTACTCTTTATTTTTATCCTTTGAAATTGCAAAAGGAGTATCGTTATCTGGATCGCAAAGTGGAGTTCCTGTAACTTTGAAATTGAATTCGTCGTTAATTTTTCTAACTAATGCTTCAAATTCATCAAGTTCGTGGGGAACTACTCCATCTAACACTGGTTCATTACCTAATATTAAACCTTGATTCCTAAAATTAGCAAATCTCATGAGTATGAATGCTTTTGCACCCCAATCCTCTAAAGTAGAACATGTTTTAAACAAATCTTCGCCATCATTTACTCCAGGTACTATAACCGAAGCAGCATGTACTTCTGAGCTTTCACAGAATATTTGAAGGGCCTTAATTGATTCTTCGGCAGTTTTATCATTTACCCATTCTCTTCTTATCTGTGGATCTGTAGAAAATACAGTAAATGTTACTTCGCTGACTTCCTTTGAAACAAGATCTTCTGCCATTTTAGCGTCGTTGATACCTTTACCGCTGGTATATCCAAGGTGTACCGGTAGCCCAAAATCAGAGAATGCAGAAACTACGTCAAATAAGTGAGGATAACAGCTTACATCTCCTCCCCCACTTATGTTTACTTTTAAATTAGCATCACGATAGTTCCCTAACATAAGTGAGTTTTGTACGGAGCTTATGACAAAAAAAGGTGATTGAAATTCATTTCCTGTTTCTCTAACACCAGTTGTACAACTCTCACATCCAACTTTACCTAGAGAACAATTTTTGCATCCTAGAGCTTCTGTGCCTTTAACTTTTCTAAAGTAACAGTATTTACAAAAACCGTTACAGTCTTTCCCAGGTATTCCACCTACATCAGCTACGATTTGCATAGTATCTACTTTGTTTTAACACATAAAATAAATAATTTCCTAAAAAAATTGAACTAATTGCATCAAAAAGTGATAAAATATACTAGATAAACATAAGGAGATTATACTTTATAAGTCTTTCTACTTTAATCAGAAAGAAAGTTTAATAATATATAAGACTACAAATTCAGTCTCGTATATCAATATGTACTAAAAATGATTCCACTATAAATGAGTGCTGGCAAGGCTCATTTATATCAGATGATTGGTGCTTTAAATCGGAATTGATATGCGAAAATTTTCTCAGGAGGGAAAAAATGGCAAGATTTGAAGATAAGATCGACTTGTACGACGACAGAGGCAATCTTGTTGAAGAACAAGTTCCACTAGAAGCCCTAAGTCCTTTGAGAAACCCCGCGATCAAAAGTATCGTGCAGGGTATTAAGAGGACTATAGCAGTTAACCTTGAAGGTATAGAAAACGCTCTAAGATCCGGAAAGGTTGCCGGAGGAAAAATATTAGGAAGAGAATTAGATCTCGACATAGTCGGAAATGCTGAAGCCATCGCACAAGAAGCAAAAGAAATGATTCTTGTGGAAGAAGGCGACGACACAAAAGTCGAACTTTTAGCCGGCGGAAAGAGAGCATTAGTACAAATACCATCTGTAAGGCTCGAAGCAGCAGCTGAATACTCAGCAACATCCTTAGTAACTGCATCTGCATTTATTCAGGCTATCGTTAACCAGTTCGATGTTGGAATGTACGATGCAAACGTGGTAAAAGCAGCAGTATTAGGTAGATATCCACAAACCGTAGAATACGCAGGTGGAAACATTGCTACCATGCTTGATGTACCTCAGAAATTAGAAGGTCCAGGTTACGCATTAAGGAACATTCCGGTTAACCACGTAGTTGCAACTACTCTCAAAAACACAATGCAAGCAGCAGCTTTATCGACTATTCTCGAACAAACTGCTATGTTTGAAATGGGAGACGCAACAGGAAGATTTGAAAGAATGCACCTTCTTGGTCTAGCTTACCAAGGAATGAATGCTGATAACATCGTGTATGATCTTGTAAAAGACAACGGTAAAGAAGGAACAGTAGGATCTGTTATACTGGACATAGTTGAAAGAGCATCTGAAGATGGTGTAATAGGCGTCGAAAAAGAAATGGGCGGCGACTTCAAATTATACGGAACAGATGACTTAGCCAAATGGAATGCATACAATGCAGCAGGACAAATGGCAGCTACTATGGTCAACCAGGGTGCTGCAAGAGCAGCTCAGGGTGTATCCTCAACATTGTTATACTACAACGATATTATTGAATTCGCAACAGGATTACCTGGTGTGGACTTCGGTAGAGCTGAAGGTGTAGCAGTAGGATTCTCATTCTTCAGTCACTCCATCTATGGTGGAGGTGGACCTGGTATCTTTAACGGTAACCACATCGTTACAAGACACAGTAAAGGATTTGCTATACCATGCGTAGCAGCTGCAATGTCACTCGACGCAGGTACACAGATGTTCTCCCCAGAAGCAACCTCAGGACTAATCAAAGACGTATACAGTCAAGTTGATGAATTCCGAGAACCACTCAAGTATGTAGTGGAGGCAGCTGCCGACATAAAAGGCGATATTTAAGTAATCCGCACTTGGGGGCATTAAGTCAATGGATATCGAGATATTCCCACACAGATTATTAAATGTAGATACTGCTGAAAGATTATTAAATGATCTTGATAGCATCAAAGGTATCAAAAGAATGCTTATACACGGACCAAGACTTCCTCCCGTGAGAGAAGGACACCCAGACCGCAGAACTATAGTTATAAGCGGAGAAGAAGTGGATGTACAGGTAAAACCCGGTAGAATACTACTGGAAATCGAATCAGAAGAAGTCATTGATGATATAAAAGAAGTTTGTGAAGAGCATTTGCCATTTGGATATAATATCCATATTGGACACTTCATAAGAAAACAGAAAACAGTTTCAGATCAACTCAAATATGGCGAGGAATTAGACAAAATTCCTGATGAAATGGTCGGATTAACTGACCAAAACGCACAACTCAGTGAAAGAGCCAGAATACTAAAGAGGAAAGACGAGAAATGATTGGTAAAGGTACACACATCGTAGACTGCCGTGTAGCGATGGGTATGGGTGAAGGAGGAGGAATTGCCCAAAGGGGAACATTTGCCCAGAGTGGCAGCGATGTTTTAACAATCGCAATGTCTCCTGGAAGGCGACATATAACAAAACCAGTCTGTGAGATAACATTCGCATTAAGGGAAGCTGATATAATGACAAGTACTCTCGTGTTGAATGCCGGAGCTGGTGTTCCGCATGATACTCCTGCTGCTGGAGGGGGCAGTCTTTTTGGACTTACTCCAACAGAAATAGAGCAGATAAACATGCATAAACTTATACTGGTACACCTTGGAGGTGTTAAACATCACATTGTGTACAAAGCCCGGTTAATACTCCGACATGTAGAGAAACCTTGCGTAATCATTTGTGAATATCCTGTTGACTTTGAAGATTTTGCAAAGATTGGTGTCAAAACTAAAGCTGTGATGCCCGAGGAACCTAAAACCAAAGGTGAAATTGTGGATATAATAAGCGGTGTAATTAGAGGAGAAACCAGTCCCCAAGAAAAGTTGGATGAAATAATTAGAAAAGTTAGGTTAGCACTAGGAGGTGCATGATAATGGCAAAATATTATCCTGGAACAAGTAAGGTTGCCCAAAACAGAAGTAATTTCCAAGACCCTGAATATGAACTTGAAAAGCTGAGGGAAGTCTCTGATGAGGATGTTGTAAGCATACTCGGACACAGAGCTCCTGGTGAGGAATATCCAAGCGCTCACCCACCACTTGAAGAAATGGATGAACCAGAAGACCCAATTAGGGAACTTGTCGAACCAATCGACGGTGCAAAAGCTGGTGACAGGGTAAGATACATCCAGTTTACTGACTCAATGTATTTTGCTCCTGCTCAGCCATATCTCCGATCAAGAGCATACCTATGCAGATATAGAGGAGCAGACGCAGGTACTCTCTCAGGAAGACAAATTATAGAAACAAGAGAAAGAGACCTCGAAAAAGTTTCAAAAGAACTTCTTGAAACTGAATTCTTTGACCCTGCAAGATCAGGTATAAGAGGAAAATCAGTTCACGGTCACTCCTTAAGACTTGACGAAGATGGTTTAATGTTTGACATGCTTAGGAGACAAGTCTTAAACAAAGAAACTGGACAAGTAGAAGCCGTCAAAAACCAAATTGGTGACGAGCTCGACGAACCAGTAGCTTTAGGCGCTCCTTTAGATGAAGAAACACTTAAAGATAAAACCACCATTTACAGGAAAGATGGTGAAGCATACAGAGACGACAAAGATGCAGTTGAAGTATGTCAAAGAATACACGTACTAAGATCCCAGGGTGGGTTCTATCCTGAATAATCAGGAGGGTGATTAATATGGCAGATAAAAAATTTATGGAAGCTTTGAAAAAGAAATTTGAAGAAGCCCCAGATGAACAAAAAACCCATTTCTACGACCTTGGTGGTTGGAAACAATCCGAAAGGAAAACCGAGTTCGTAAACGCCGGTAAAGAAATAGCCGAAAAACGTGGAATCCCAATGTACAACCCAGACGTTGGTACACCACTCGGTCAAAGGGTACTTATGCCTTACCAGGTTTCTGGAACTGACACATTTGTTGAAGGTGACGATTTACACTTTGTAAACAACGCCGCTATCCAGCAAATGTGGGATGATATAAGAAGAACTGTTATTGTGGGTTTAAACACAGCACACAATGTTATTGAAAAAAGATTAGGTAAAGAAGTTACTCCTGAGACAATTACAAATTACCTAGAAACTGTAAACCACGCTATGCCTGGTGCAGCAGTTGTTCAAGAACACATGGTGGAAACAAACCCATCATTAGTGTACGACAGTTACGTAAAAATCTTCACTGGTAACGATGAAATAGCAGACGAAATTGACCCTGCATTTGTTATAAACATCAACAAAATGTTCCCTGATGATCAAGCTGAAGCTTTAAAAGCTGAAGTAGGGGACGCAATGTGGCAGGTTGTAAGAATACCAACTATAGTCTCAAGGACTTGTGATGGTGGTACAACTTCAAGATGGTCTGCTATGCAAATTGGTATGTCAATGATTTCTGCATACAAACAGGCAGCAGGGGAAGCCGCAACTGGTGACTTCGCATACGCTGCAAAACACGCAGAAGTTGTTCACATGGGTTCATACCTACCAGTAAGAAGAGCAAGAGGGGAAAACGAACCTGGTGGAATTGCATTTGGTTTCTTAGGTGATATAGTTCAATCATCCAGAAAATATGCTGATGACCCAGTAAGAGTATCCCTTGACGTTGTTGCTGCCGGTGCAGCACTTTACGATCAGATCTGGCTCGGTTCATACATGTCAGGTGGTGTCGGATTTACACAATACGCAACCGCAGCTTACACTGACAATGTGCTTGACGATTTCACATACTATGGTAAAGAGTACGTAGAAGACAAATTCGGAATGACTGAAGCACCTAACACCATGGAAACAGTCCTTGATGTAGGTTCAGAAGTTACATTCTACGCTTTAGAACAATTCGAAGAGTACCCAGCACTCTTAGAAACCGTATTTGGTGGATCACAGAGGGCAGCTATTGTTGCAGCTGCAGCAGGTTGTTCCACTGCGTTCGCTACTGGAAATGCTCAAACTGGTTTAAGCGCATGGTACTTATCCATGTACTTACACAAAGAACAGCACTCCAGACTTGGATTCTACGGTTACGACTTGCAAGACCAGTGTGGTGCTGCAAACACATTTGCTATCCGTGGAGACGAAGGATTACCTCTTGAAGCAAGAGGAGCAAACTATCCTAACTACGCTATGAACGTAGGTCACCAAGGAGAATACGCAGGTATTGCTCAAGCTCCACACGCAGCAAGAGGAGATGCCTTTGTATTCAACCCACTGGTAAAAGTTGCATTTGCAGACGACAACCTACAATTCGACTTTACCGAAATTAGGTCACAGTTTGCAAAAGGTGCATTACGGGAATTCGAACCAGCAGGAGAAAGAGCTCTTATCTCTCCAGCTAAATAAATAGGTGTAATGCAAACACCTATTTTTTTATTTTACTCAAAAACGAGGAGGAAAAAAACATGGTAGACCCTATGATAACAGGATTAGGTGTTGTTGCTCTCATGGGAGCTGCTGCTACTATTGCAGGAGCTGCTGAGGACCTTGAATCAGATGTCGGTTCAATGAGTAACCCAAACTCTCAGGTTCAATTGGCCCCACAAATGGGTAACCTTCACAGAATGTTTAACAAGGCTGTATCAGGCGAACCAGTACTTTGGGGTACAATGGTTGGTATTGCAGGTTCAATAGCTTTTGTTCTCATGACATTCGTACACCTACCAGTCATAATGGCGATAGCTGCAGGTGCAGCGACAACTGC
>JAEYQZ010000139.1 GCA_023409695.1 Methanobacteriota archaeon
GCAAATGGAGATATAATCACCATGAAAACAGTTTGAACTACAAGAATTAGTCCAGTTACATTAGGATCAAATCCTTTTATAAACTGTAAGTATAAACTCATCAGGAAACCTACTGCAAATAAACCCATATAACTTATAAGTGCTGCTAGATTAGAAAATGCAAACTTTCTATTGTTTAAAAATAATTTTATCTCTAAAACTGGATTTTCAACCTTTAATTCCCATATAACAAAACCTATAAATCCTACAATACCCAGGATGACCATCAGCATTCCAAGTGTCTCTGTAATATTCGAAAATCCCACTAAAATCAGCGCAAGCATCAGGATGTAAAGTAAAGATCCCCAATAGTCTAATTTTTCACCTTTACATACCGCCCATTCTTCTCCGTTCATTTTCCAGAATACAAGTGCTATTACAAGTAATCCTATAGGCACAACTAAATAAAATATACTCCTCCAGCCTAGGTATTGTGTTAAAAAACCTCCCAAGACCGGCCCCATAACAAGTCCCACATAAACTGCAGTGATATTTATTCCTATCGCTTTACCTCTTTCTTTAGGAGGAAATACTGACATTATAATAGCCAGTCCTGTTACAAATATCATTGCACTTCCGATACCCTGAATAACTCTGGTTATAATAAGAAATTCAGCTGAAGTAGATATAGCTGCCAAAAAAGATGAGATAGTGATAATTACAATACCATATGTAAAAATCTTTTTCATTCCATAAATATCAGCAATTCTACCAAAAGGAACTGCAAACATTGCCGATGTTAAAAAAAACGCTGTCGTAATCCAGCTTAAAAGAATTGCATTAACTGCTAATTCACTTGAAATTGTTGGGAGAGCGACATTTAATGATGTACCCATAAATGGGGTTAAAAATGATGCCATGGTAGCAATCAGCAAAATAGTTGTTTTATTTACATTTTTAGATATTTGTGTCTCCATTTTCTTTTCCCATCCTGTGATTATAGTTTACATTATCAGAGTAACATCCCGAGCCCAAAATTTTATAAATAATATATCTACTTCCCCATATAAGACCTTATGATACTTATAATCTACAGAATTAACCATAAAACTGGTAACGAACCCGGAAAAAAATGGCCAATGCTAATAGATTTAATTAAAGATTACTAAAATTTAGTAATTAGTGGTGTTGAATTAGCGCTATTCTGACTCCATTTGGATCTTCTAAGAAAGCAAGTGTCCCAACTTTTATTGGAGTTGGTTCCATGGTGATTTTAGCACCTTTAGATTTGAGTTCTTTCACTGTGGAGTTTATATCTTCAACATCTATACCCATTGAAAATAGTCCAGGTTCATCTACTGGATTTTTAATGAGTTCTACCATGGTTTCTCCTTCGCCTTTAAGCAGTGTAATTGATCCTGCAGGCCCCAGATCGTACTGACTGTCTATTTCAAAGCCCATAACGTCACGATAGAATTTAATTGACTCATCCATATCCTTAACTATCATAGTCGTGTATTTAATTTTCATAGTTACCACCATCTTTATCTTTTATAAAATGGAAGCAGCTTATAAATATAGTGTAACTTTAACAGGTGAAAAGGTGACAAAGCATGATGTTTGATGAGAAAATGTTGTCTTCTTTGCAGAAGCTTGGTTTAACAAATTACGGCGCAAGGACTTACATCGTTATAACAAATTTCGGACCAATTGACGCTTCAAGTATTGCCAAAGAGGCAAATATACCTCGGACAAAGATTTATGATGTTTTAAATAAGTTAGAGGATGAAGGATGGATAAATGTAGAGCACGGAAGACCTATGCTATTTACTGCCCGAGATCCGCGAAACATAATCGATGAACGCAGATCAAATCTTTTTACAGAAATCGATGCACTACTTAGTGAAATGTCGATGATGTATGACCATCAGATTAAAAAGGAAATACCTAAAGTGTGGTTAATCCATGGTAAGGACAATATTACAGCTAAATCACTGGATATGATATCAAAAGCAAGGAAAAGCGTCATGATGACTGGTGATTTATATTTCCCTGAAGAGGTTGAGTCCCTAAAATCCATCATCCCCAAAGCCAAAAGAAATTTTATCAGCTTTCGAATTATTGCAGGCGATGTTATAAAGACCAGTGAAGGTGAGATTGACCTTGTAAAAGCATTTGCTGAAGTCCAACCAGACATGATAATTTCAGGGAAACCTCCCATTAAGTATGTAGTAGTCGACGAAAAAGAACTGCTGATCATGTTCCCCAAAATAAATGAAGAAATTTTAGATCTTAACAAAGTAGTTGCTTTGTGGATTCCTAGCCCTGCAGTAGCATCTTCTATGACTGATATGTTCAATATGCGGTGGAATGCATACGTGAAAATGCAAACACCCGATGATCAATGAATTAATTAATTTTTAGTTTTAAACTGTTTTTTCGCAGTCAAAGCAGTAACTTGTTTTCCTGTTTGTTTTAAATGTTTTCCCACATTTTTTACAAGTTACTGTTCTAAGTGATGAATCTTTATCCACGATATCCAGTGAACAGGAACATTTCCAGCCCATTTTACCCTTTAACTGCGCCTCAAACTCTTTATCAATTTCTGTCTCTTTAGCCATTTTTAAACTTCCTTAAATTATTTAGCAGATTTTACAGGATTAGGGACTTTAACAATAAGAATATGGAGATCTTTTTCACTCTTATTATACCAGCAGTGTGGTATTCTTGCTGGGCTGTCAATTAACATGTCCCGTGTTACTTTCTTTTTTTCATCCCCTATTTCTACAATTCCTTCACCTTCAAGAACATAGAAAAACACGTCAACAGGCGTCATATGTTTTTTTAAAGATTCTCCAGGTTTTATTGTCATATGTACGGCTACTGCATTTTTGGTATTATATATTCTACGTGCATCTACTCCATGTGGATTTGGAGATGGTTCAATATTTGCGATTTCAACTATTTTCATGTTTTATCACCTACAATTTTAATCTTTAATGTTGAATGAATAGTTAATAGCCTTTTCAGGGCAGTTTTCTATGCATTCACCACATAATATGCAATTTAAGTTTTCCATAGTGTCATTTTTAACCATATCATTTACATCTAATCCCATAGGGCATGCTTTATTACATAATTTACAATTAGAACAGTTTTCATGACTGTTTTTTAAATGCACGGTCGGTATTTTAATTTTTCTACCTAATTTAGTTCCTATTGATAGGAAAACTCCTTGAGGACATAAATATTTACAGAATGCCCTGCTTCCAAAGACTACAGCTAAAAGACCAGTTATTACGATAAATGCTGGTATTAAAATAACCAGTTGTGAGCTGCCCATGGAGATAAATAAATCAATTCCTTTCAAGCCCCCCATCTTTAAAATAGAATATGAAACTATCAAAAGAAAAATCACAAAAAAGAAATATCTTATTTTGCTTGCTTTTTCAGATTTCGGCTTTTTATTTGTATATCTACCTAAAATTTCTTGCAGTGCCCCATATGGACATGTATAACCACATGATATTGATCTACCCATGAATAATGATAGGAGTAACCATGCCGTAAAAACAAGAGAACTCAATGTAATTATACCAATTTTAATTCCTTCTACCATCAAAATGACTGAATAAAAGTTTGCCAGTAATGGCAGGAATATTATCAAAGATATTAAAATATATGTTCTTGTCCTAATTTTACGATTTTTCATTTATACCACTTCTAATTCCTTATAGCTTGCAAAAATCGGAGATTTTTGCGCTCCAAAAACCATCGGTTTTTGAGAGCGTCCGCTAAACCATCTCTAAAACGAATTAAAACTCAAATATTAGTATTATCCAAATTTAACGGTTTACGTATTTTTATTTAAGATTCATATCCACAATATTTAAATGTTTTTTCACTAAATAAGTATAAAATGAAAAAACAGGGAGGGATCTTTTATTCCAATAAAACAAACCACAGCAAATGCACTTAAAATAATGGGACTTACAGATTATGAATCCAAAGCATATTTAGCATTAGCTTCTTTTATCTCCGCTACTGCTTTAGATATCAGCGAAGCTTCAGGCGTGCCCCAATCTAAAATATATGAAGTCCTTAGAAGCCTTGCAAAAAAAGGATTCATAGAAATACAGAGAGGTAAACCTTTAAAATATGAAATAATACCACCTCAAGATGTTTTTGAGAAATCAAAGGCAAAAATTAAAGAAGAACTGGAAGAAGCAGAATCAGAAATTAAAACCATTTACGAAAACCAGATACCAACAGCACCGCCCCATATCTGGCTAATTTATGGAACAAACAAAATTGTAAAGAAAGAACTTGAAATCATCGGCCGTGCCAAGAACACTCTACACATTGCAGCAGGTTTTGTGTTTCACGGCGAAGTTGAAAAATTAAAGGAACACATTAATAAATCATTAAAAAATGGAGTTCAAACCAGAATAATAGTAGCACCCCACAGTGTCACAGATGGAGAAAAAATAGAAATTTCCAAAAATCTTAAGAAATTGGATTGTGAGGTTAAAACATTCCAGATCCCCTTCATAAAAGTCATAATCAGAGATAAAAAAGAAATGCTGCTGATATTCTGCAAATTTAAAGACGGAGTCTTAATATCACAAACTGCAATAGGAGTATGGAACCAATATACAGAATTCGTAGAAACTATAGCAGATTTATATAACCTGGTATGGAACATGGATCTATTAAAATACACTTTCAAAGACTTCAACTGAATTTTTATTTAAACTTTAAATCAAAAGCAATAAAAATTGAATAAAAAAGTAAAGGATAAATTATCCTTCATTTTCAAGGTCATCTAAAATATTAATAAGTCGATTTCTAACCAGAACTAATGAAGGGCCTCCGCCTAGCTCAACACCCACCGTAGCAGATTCTATAACCTCTTGTCGGGTTGCACCTGCTTTAAGTGCTTTATTGGTGTGGTTAATCATACATGGAGTACATCTTACAGCCACTGCCGCACAAACTGCCATTAATTGTTTATATTTATTACTTATTTCCCCTTCATGGTAATAATTTTTTTGTGAATCAAGATAACCCTGAAAAAGGTGGGTTGATTCTTGTTCTAAACGTTTATTCAGCACCATTGCCTTTTCTAAAGTTTTTTTAGTAGAATTCATTTTAATTTTTCTCCTTTTAGTTTGTAAATAAAAATTTGACTTCTGAATATATCAAATACTGAGATACGTTTCAAAAATATTTGAAAACCTCTCGTTTTTGTATAATTCTACATAATGCGGAAACTATAGACATGTATACTAATAAAAACTAATAATTAAGCTTTAAGATAGTGCATTATTAAAGTGAAATAAACGAAAAACTTTTTATTGACTAAATGCAGATTTTTTTTATGGAATATCAACGCTGTTGTCCTACTGATCCTGATTCAAAACAAGCTTGGGAAGAGGAACTTCATAAAGATTCGATTTATTTGGAAAATATTAATATATACGAAGTATCTCAAATATTTAAGGTTTTAAATAACCATTCACGTTTGAAAATAGCTATTCTATTATCTAAAAAAGATTATTGTGTTTGTGAATTGGTTCAAATATTAAAAGAGAAACATAACTCAGTTTCTTATAATTTAAGTATATTAAAAGAACATCAACTGGTAGATTCCTACTACAGATCTAAGGACAAATATTATAAATTAGATGAAAAAGGGACAAAACTATTACGTTGTTTGAAACATAATTTGATATCAGAGCTTTAATTCTAAATAGTATGACTTAAAATAATACGCTCTAGAATATTATATTAATGTCATAATTTGTGTGAATCATTGATTAAATGGATTTTCAAATATTTTGCAGAACTAATAAGCTCAAAAATTTGAATTTTTATGTATTAATAAGAATATAAATGTTTATGTAAAACTGCTGACGTTAATAATAAACAAATATATAATAAAAATAGCCTAAAAAGAATAAATTTCGTTTTATAGTGTTAAATATAATTTTTACAGAATAATGACTGGAATTTGTGGAAAAAAGAATAAAAATATAATTTTATTTATAATAATTTATTTTTATGAAACCGCAATAACTATTCTATAGAGACACATTCCCAAGGTTGAACGTCTGTATCAATAGTGGCGTACAATTCTTTTTCTACATCCTGGAATAAATCCTCACAAGTGAATTTTAAACCTGGAATTTTTTTAACAGAATACATTTTGCCTCTTCCACTTTTAACGATTATATCACCCTCTCGGGTTATACCAACTATTAATTGTTTTATTTCTGCCATATTATCACCAATCAAAATTAATTTAATTTTTACTAATTTATAATTGCTTAAGAAAATCTCAATAAGTATTTTCCATCTACATATTATTATACTTACAATATAAGTACTGTTATTTTAAATTTTAACCATATTAAAAATATCGAGTTATTAATCAAATAGGAAACTAATCATTTTTCATGAAGTTATTTGTTATATCAAAATACTTTAATAATTTTATTCCTTCAGGTGAAATACTGAAGTTTACCTGCCATATCTCCATTCCTTTTGAAATACACTTTTGTACTTCATTTTCTACAAAATCGCTGTTAGTACTCCTAACTTCAACCTTAAATCCAGGATTATCATAAATAAAACAAACTAAAAGAATTGCCCTCTGATTAGTAGTAAGGCTACCTGCCAGTTCATTGATATGTTTAATAAAACGTTCTGTAGAGCTGAATTTTCCAACCTTTTTCGTATTGATGTGTTTCGGATAAGGCAACTGTATACTTAATAGTGGCATTTTTACTTCAATATAAGTATCTCCAACAAGAAAGTCCAGTTTAGAAATCCCCAGTACCTGTTCACGGAGAACTGTATCATATCCACTAACCATTTCACCAAATAAACCTTTCACTAAAGTATTTTCCACATATCGATTTGCAGCATTCTGGTTAATTCCAATCCATGATTTTTCTTCTGATTCTCTTAAATCTAATGAAATTGCTTCAACTGTATAGGGAGTCTTACGCCTTGGATTATCACTTTTAGACAATAAACAGGGGATGCCGGATAGATCTATATTTCCAATCCTTCCAGTTGTCGGGCAATGACATGTCACCACTTCATTATCAATAAAAACGTCAATTGTAAACTGACTTTTTCTCCTTTCTATAATTCCCTCTATTAAAGGCGTTTCATACTTAAGAACCATGTTATTTTCCATAATTTACCTCTTAAAATGTTATATATTTCTTTTATATTTTAAAATCACTATGTAGCTAAAAATAGGCGAATTTAGTTGTAAAAATTATAAATATTTATTTTGAGAGTAAAAATAAGATTAAAAGACAGATTAAAAATGCACTAAGATAAAAATTTAATCTGACTGGAACTCTTCAGGTATATAACTTTCAGCATCCCCTGCAGAACAATGAGGTATAGCTGCTATTAAATTGTGTATACGTTCATAAGGTACTGATAAAAAGATAACATCTGGTTCAAACCCTTGATGACTTCTTGCAGTCCAATCTCCCACAGTCATATTAGTATTTCCACTCATTATAGTATAAACTATTGCTGAATAGCATAATGCACCTATAATCTGCTGTTTTGGCGATATTCCATCCCAGTATGTGTCTAATGTTATAAGACGACAGGCTTGTTCAGCATTACATAAAAATAAAATCATATCCGGACGTATTTCTGCCTTATCTAATGGAGATATTACAACTCTATCCGCTAAATCAGTAGCTGGTGGTACTGCTAATTTTCTCATTCTTTCAAAACTAACAATGGAAGCTGTAAGTTTCTCGCCCTTAGTAAGGAACTGCTGCAGCCTTCTTTTCTGCTTTCCAGTATGAGGCTCGCTGAAACCGCAGAATTGACTGCCACCAGGACATGTGGAAACTTCTTCATCAATGACAAAACTCTCTCCCTCACTGGCGAGTTTCATTGCCCTACAAAAGGATGTTTTTTCATATCTACCGCTTGAAATTTCATCATTAGTAAAAGAAATAGCCATAGGTTCATATTTTAATCCAAAAATCTTTTTAAAAACGTCTGCCTGTTCTTTATAGCTCATTTAAACCAACCTCCACTAAAAAATGAATTTAATTCTAGTCTGTTTATTAATATATCATTAACCTAATTAATTTTTTTATAAAAGCCCTCAAATGCTTTGCATTTGGGGCCGATGAAACATAGCATGCAAACACTTTGTGTTTGCTGTGTCAAAACCGCAGGTTTTGACAACATTCGAAAATTTGTAAAATTTTCTATGTTGAAGGAAATCGTAGATTTCCTGAACAGCAAAATCCTACGGATTTTGCATGCGTCAAAATTGAAAATTTTGACAGTTTTTCCTTCAACCTCCAAAAATCTTTGATTTTTGGGGTTCAGGAAAAACGTAGTTTTTCCTTCAACTTCAGAAAAAGAATAGTAAATTCAAGAGTCTCATAATCCTGTTTTATTGAAAAAATAGATAAAAATATAGCTGAATACGGTCAAATACAGTCAAAACAAACTAAATATGAAAAAATAATTCAAATATAGTACTAAATGAATTATATTACCCATTTTATATCTTTTTAAATCTATCTGCTTCCCTTGCAGTCAATACTAACTCCTTAATTTCAGGTGACAACTGTTCATTTTGCCATTTTCTTTCTGCATCTACAGATTTATCTGAATTTTTCACTGCTTTTAAAGCATACCAGGCTGCTCCTAATGAATGATCAGCCATATGGGCAGTTGCAACAGCATGCCCAACAGAACGGCCCACTGCAATTGCAGTCGGGTTTGAAGATTCCCTTGCTACTGTATGTGCAGCTACAGAAGCTTTTCTTGCATCTCCTACCGAAGCATTTCCCATCTCCCACGCATGAGCCGTATCCAAAGCATTTATCAGCCTCTCATC
>JAEYQZ010000190.1 GCA_023409695.1 Methanobacteriota archaeon
GTATACATGTAGTTTCCTTTAATTAACCTTTTGGCGACCCCAATTGTAGGTACATCCATAAGGAGCCCAACATGGGAAGCAAGGCCAAAACAGCGGGGATGCATTATGCCGTGTCCATTCACCATTAAAACATCAAAATCGCTATTTAATTTTCTTAAAACAGAAATTACAGCATCTGCCTCTCTAAACCCTAAAAATCCAGAAATATAAGGAAATAAAAGTTCAACTTCAAGGGTTTTTGTATCTATAACCTTAAGATCATCCAGATCAATCACGACAGCAGCAGCAACTGCGGAATTATCTTTTTCGAAGGATACATCTGCTCCTGCAACTGTTTGGAGCTTCTTAAAGCTGTCCTGTTCTATTACCTTTTTTGATAGGTTGTACTGAATTTCTGCAAGCTTTTGGGTGAGGTTATATGAACACATAATGGTTAAAAATAAAAAATAAATGGGCTATTCTTTAATTGTACATGTTATAGTACAGAATACTGGCCCTCTTACATCTATAGCTTTATTTTTACTTGTTATGTAGTTTAAAGCCACATCTTCTAGTCTTAAATTAATGTCAGAAATGGATCTTGATATAGGTACTCTTAATGTGACTTCTTCAGCTCCGCTTACAACCATTTCTTCAATTTTGTAGGCAGCATCAGCGCATATGCCGTCCATGTAAGTTATTTCAGTCGATATCCCATTTTCAAGTGCATTTAATGCATTTTCATCAGTAACATCTTTTTCAGGTACTCCAATTATATCTCCCTGATTGATATACACCGTATTCCATGCCGCAGGCCCTAAAAGTTTTGTGCCTTTTTCAGGTTCTATGACTTTAATTTCTATGTTCTTACCTAAAAATTCACCTTCAAATGCAGTAAACTCGCATGGAGAAGGCGTATCGCCGTGTTCTTTAAATGCAGCAACCAGATCATTCATTATGTTTTGTCCTTCATTTGTTGCGGGGTAATAATTTATTCTGAGCATGGTTGCAAGATCACGGTCTGAAAGCTTCCATTTTCCGTATGTTTGAGGATAAACCATTTCCCTGACATCTGTCTGGTTATAAAGAAGCATTGCAATCCTTTCAACACCCACTCCTAAATTCATGACGTCCTTATCAATTCCGTACTTTGCAAGTGCAATTGGTGAGTACATTCCAAATGTAGCGACTTCCACCCACTCTTTGAGCTTAGGGTGGTAACCATAAACTTCGGTTTGGGTACCTGCGATGTAATATTTTGATTTTTTCTCATCAGGTGTGAATTTGAACTTTTCAAATCCAAAGTATTCAAGTAAACTTTCAGACACAGCTTTTCCCATGTCTAAAGATATTTCATCGTCTACAATAACACATGAAGCTGAATGATATGTTGTAAGGTGACTTGCATCTTCCCTCTGTTCCCTTCTAAAACATCTGTCAATTGAGAAAAGTTTTATAGGAAGTTGTCTTTTATTATGGATATTCTGGAGTGTTATGAACCATCCTGATGTCATATGTGACCTTAAGGTTGTTTTATGAGCTATAGGTGTTAATTCACGTATCTCTGGAAAGATTTTTTCAAGGATACGGAGTCCCATATTATTTTTAACATTAAGAGCCTGTGAAACTTCTAAAACCAGGTCGTCTCCACTCACATCTCCTTTTTTATAGCCTCTAAACACTTCTTTTAAGCCGTCTATTTTGGCATCATCAAGATCTACTCCCATTTTTTCGATCTTTTCAATTTTATCCATTCCAATTCCAATATCTGGCCTTGGGAGCCCGGCAGTATAAAAACACCTGTCTAAAACAGCTGGAGCCTCGGGTCCGAACTGTTTGTATATGTGTTCTTCTTCAATGAAAACAGGGTTTACGGCTTCGTTGAACCCTAAATTAAGATACGCCTGCCTTAACTGTGCAACAGTATCGTACAGCATATGGCTTTGGCCTGGTTTTAAGTGTATTCGAGGATATTCATCATCATGATGGGGCTTATGCAATGTTTTTGAGGTCATTGTCCATGCTTTCTCGAAATCTTTCTTTGCAAGCTTTACTAGTTTCTTTTTATCCAGAAAAATGCCTCCTGATTAAAATAATTAAAAAGTATTATCAAATTGAATCATTGATTAAATATTTAAATAGAAATTTTGCATTGATCCCTTTTATATTTAGTTATGTATTTTAAGCATAATCAAAGTTAAATGGAGTTATATGGACTTAAATACCTTAAAATAGTTTCAATCAGATGATTTTTGATAATTGTTTAAATTTAGTTCATTGTATTTTCAAAAAAAGATGTTTTAGAGCTTTTTTGTATAATTTCTAATAATATTTAAATTAAATGGGCAATATAGTAGAATCATGGAAAGAGAAGTATACGAATGCGACGTTCTAATTATAGGCTCTGGAGGAGCAGGCTGTAGAGCAGCAATAGAAGCGTCTAAATACGATTTAGACATTATAATGGTATCAAAAGGATTAACATTTAAGTCAGGCTGTACTACTCTGGCAGAAGGAGGATACAACGCTGCTTTTGGAGCAGTTGACTGTGCAGATACTGTTGAAGCTCATTTTGAAGACACCCTTAAAGGTGGAGGCTATCTAAATGATTCTAACCTGGTAAGAATTCTGGCAGAAGAAGCACCGCAGAGGTTAATTGAGCTTGAAAGCTATGGGGCTCTTTTTGACAGGCAGGAATCCGGGCAGATTAACCAGCGCCCATTCGGAGGTCAAAGTTACAGACGTACGTGCTTCCAGGGAGATAGAACTGGCCATGAAATGATGCTGGGTTTAAAAGAAGAAGTAACAAAGCGCGGCATCGAAACCATGGACGAGATAATGATTACATCACTCATCATGGATGAATCTGGCCGAAGCGTTATCGGGGCATGCGGATTATCACTTAAAGACTCTAAACTTATAATATTTAAAGCTAAATCTGTAATTCTTGGAAGCGGAGGCGCAGGCTGGTTATACCCTGTTACTTCAAACACGTTACAGAAAACTGGAGATGGGTATTTCATAGCATACAATGCAGGCGCCGATCTGCTGGATATGGAACAGGTGCAGTTCCATCCAACAGGAATGATACATCCTGAATCCAGAAAAGGGGTCCTTGTAACTGAAGCTGTCAGGGGAGAAGGGGGAGTTCTTTTAAATTCTGAAGGCGAAAGGTTCATGGAAAAATACGACCCTAGAAAAGAACTTGCAACACGTGACGTCGTGGCAAGGGCAATATACAATGAAATAAGGGAAGGAAGAGGAACCGCAAAAGGTGGAGTTTACCTTGATGTTACACATCTTCCAGCAGAGGTCATTGAGGAAAAGCTTGAGACAATGCTTGCGCAGTTCCTGGATGTCGGTGTGGATATAAGAAAAGAGCCAATGGAAGTGGCACCAACAGCACACCATTTCATGGGCGGTGTAAGGATAACTGAAAACGGCGAAACCACAGTGGGCAATTTATTTGCAGCAGGAGAAGCAGCCGGTGGAGTACACGGTGCAAACAGGCTTGGTGGAAATGCACTGGCAGATACACAGGTATTTGGTAAAAGGGCCGGTGAAGCCGCTGCTAAAAATGCTTTAGATAGTGAACTGATCTCAAATGATGCTTTTGTAGATGCAGAAGAAGTCAGAATTTCAGGACTTATTAAAGACGGTACAGTGTATCCATTTGAGATTAAAAAAGAGCTTGAAGAAGTCATGTGGAAAGATGTGGCCATAATAAGGAATCAAGAAGGCTTGATGTCAGCTTTAAAGAGGATAAAAGAGCTTAAAGAAATGTTGAAGGACATGAAAGTACCTGGCGGCGTGGGATTTAATAAAGACCTTCAAGATGCCATTGAAGCATTTGTAATGCTTGATGTAGCAGAGCTTGTTACAAAAGCTGCATTTTTACGCCGTGAAAGCAGGGGATCTCACTACAGGGAAGACTATCCTGAAACCAGCGATGACTGGAAAAAGAGCATTGTTTTTAATAAGAGCGGAAGGTTGAAGTTTATTGAAAGGTAAACAGTAAAATAATTAATTTAACTATTTTTTTATTTTTATTGTATAATTAGGGTATTTTGGTGAATTTATTCTGTGTGTAACTTAAATATCAAAAAAAGGAATTAAAACAATGAAATACATTGCTCTACTTCGAGGAATCAACATCGGCCGCAGCAAAAGAATAAAAATGGCTGATCTGGTAAAAACCTTGGATTCACTCGGTTTTAAAAATATAAAAACTTATCTTCAAAGCGGTAATGTTATTTTTGAGTATGATTCCAGTGATATCTCTGAAATTGAAGGAAGTATTGAAAGAAAAATAAGTGAGACATTCTCTTTTTCTGTAGATGTAATTATTCGGACAAAGGACGAACTGGAAAGCACTGTTAAAGATAATCCATTTATTAGTGAGCATGATATTGAGCTTGATAAACTGCATGTAACTTTTTTATCTGATATTCCCGACCAGAAAGCTATTTTGAATATGGATATAAATAAGGCCGAAAATGAAAAATTTGAAATTATTGGCAGGGAAGTGTACCTGTACTGCCCTAATGGGTATGCAAAGACAAAATTAAAGAATGACATGTTTGAGAAGAAGTTGAATACTACAGCAACAACAAGAAATTGGAAAACAACCAATAAGCTGCTTGAATTATCCAGTTAAAATCTAAAAATTAATTTTAAGTATCAGTTTTACCGTAATGCTGAACAGTTTGTTAGATTATCTTTAATGAAGATTTACCAATGTTACAGCGGCGGCTAGTGAAGTTAAGGCTCCTGCAATCAAAATCTTCCTGTTAATCTTACCTTCTGTAAAGCTTTTTCCACAATATGTCACTTCTTCTAGAGATTGGACGTATGTAAGACTACCTCCGCATCTGCAATGAGTGAAATCATCAGGGATTTCATCATCTTCCAGGCTATAGTAACCGTTGCACTTTGAACAGATTAACAGACCTTTATATTCTCTTTTATTAACCAGATGGGTGATATCTGTTTTAATAATCTTAAAAATAGTTTTATAAGCGCTTATAACATCTATAGTTGTTATATATATCCTTTTTTTATTTACAGTGCTGCACACTGCAAGAAATTTAACTATTCTTTTAAGTTCACGTTTAAATGCGATTTCTCTATTTCCAATTTCATTAAAGCTTTTTGAGATCATTAAATCGTGTAGTTTATCAAAAAATCTTTCAGTATGCTTGTCTGTCCATTTGACTTCTTGGATATCATGGAAAAAATTGTCGTCAAAGTTTTCTGTGGACTTTACCCTGTCAAAGTTTTCCAGTCCTAAAATAATTCTTTCAAGAATATTGCTGGAGAAAATGGCTTTAACATCTTCTTCCTGCAGCCCCCTTCCTAAGTTCATGGAGTAAACACGTTCCAGGAACCGGTAAAATTGATGAAATGAAAAATAATCAACAGAACCTGAAAAGATATTGCTCTTTTCAGGGGTTAAATTATTTGACATCGCCTGCTGTAGTAATGAACTGGTGAATGGTAACCTGTTGTAAGTGCGGGTTAAAACACCGATGGGATCTTCCCATCTTTTATAAATATCAAAAAATTCTTCATAAATACCGGTATTTTTTAAATCTCCTAGATCCAAAATAACGTTCCTCACACTTTCAAAGTCAAAACCAGTACCTAAATCTTCTAATTCTCCTCTTATTGATCTAACATGACTTTTATTATACGCCAGAGTCATATTTTTTCACCGAAATAATTTTTTAGGTAATATTTGTGGCTTTCACGAAATAAATTCAAATAACGACTGTTTAAACTAACATTTACAATTATTATTTATATGGATGGGTTTTAAGCTATAGAACATATTAACAGCCTATAATTTACTATTAAAAGCCACAATTAGTACAATATATTGTTAGTACGAAATTTGGTCAGATTATTATATAAATAAATATTATTTGAATAAATGTGAAAAAGAAAATTTTTTTATATTAGAAATCAGGTTGCATAAATTTTTTCAGATAAATAAAAATAGTCTTAATCAAAGAGGATGTTATATTTAAGGAATATAAATTAAATTTTAAATGAAATAATTTTGTTGAAGGCATTGTTTAGAATTCAATGCCTGATTAGTTTATAAATTATTTTAAAAATTAATTTAAACTAATTTGGATTAGTTTGCAGCGCTCTTGGATCTCTGGCACATGAAAGTCCAGATTCTTCTGCAGTAAATAGCGAAAACTCCCACGACCATAATAAATATGAATATGGTACTTCCTCCAATTGAAGAAAGCTGGTTAAATTTAACTCCTGACAGTATAATCCATGATATAAGAACTGCCATAAAGAAGAGCGCTCCAGAGATATTTCCCGTTAAAAATCCATATTTAAATCCATCTGTGTAATTTTTAGCCATCAGAATAGTTACAATTCCAATGAGTAGCGCTATTAAAATTACATTATTAAATATAAGGCCAAACATCAGTGAAGTTATGGCCCCTGCAATCAAGCCCCGTTCGTCCATTACAAGTTCTTTTAAGGTACCTGCATAATGCTTCACATTCTCTAAAGACATGCTGTAGACGAGATTACCTCCGCAGCTGCATTGAATAAAATCATCTGGGATTTCATCTTCTTGAAGGTAGTAATAACCGTTGCATACTGGACAGATTAATAATCCTTTATACTCCTTTGTATTAACTAAATGGCGAATATCAGTTTCCATAATCTTAAAAAGAACTTTATAAGCAGATATAACTTCTATTGTAGTTATATATATTCTTCCTTTATTTACTGTACAGCACACTGTAAGAAATTTAACTATTCTTTTAAGTTCACGTTTAAATGCAATTTCTCTGTTTCCAATTTCATTAAAGCTTTTTGAAATCAGTAAATCGTGTAGTTTATCAAAAAACTTTTCAGTGTGTTTATCTGTCCATATAACTTCTTTAATATCCTGAAAGAAACTATCGTCCAGCTTTGATGAAGATACATGCTCAAAATTTTCCTGCCCTAAAATAATCTTTTCTATAATACTGCTGGAGAAAATGGCTTTAACATCTTCCTCCTGCAATTCCCTTCCTAAATTCATGGAGTAAACCCATTCCATGAACCTGTAAAGATGATAAAATGAATAGTAGTCCACGTAACTTGAAAAAATATTGCTTTTCTCGGGACTCAGCCCATTTGACACTGCCTGAGTTAATAATGGGCTAATGGACTGTAATTCTTTTTGCATGCTTGCTGAAACATTAACAGGATCTTCCCAGTTTTTAAAAACATTAAAAAGATCGCCGTAAATTCCATTATCTACAAGATACTGCATATCTGACACAAGGTTTCTTACGCTTTCAAAATCAAAACCAATCCCTAAGTTCTCAAATTCTCCTTTTATAGATTTATTAGTTCTCAAAGCCATATTTTCACTTTAAATTAGTTATGTTTTAATTTATGAATAGTCCTTTATGCCTGAAATTAAGAATATACGAAAATAATACTGGTGAATTATGGGGATTTATCGGTATAAATGGATTTAAACTTACATTGATCATTAATTATATAGTTATGTCTCTTTATGACCATAAAAGATTGTTTATATCTTATAATAATTAGTGATATATCTCTAATCTTATATAAACCAGTATTATTTGATAAAATTGCACAATCCTATTGTTTAGCTATTTTTTATGAAATAGGAGTTAAATTAGATACTGATCTGAAAAAGAGTATTAAAATGAGTATGCCCTGACCGGGACTTGAACCCGGGTAATAGGATCCGCAATCCTACGTGATATCCGCTACACTATCAGGGCAACTTTTAATGATTTAAAAATTATCTAATAAAAAACGCTCTTTTTACATCTTTAATTTTTTTAATATTTAAATTTTTAATTAATTTTGGAAAGATCAACTAATCCACTAGTTCACTGTATTATAACTCCATAAATTTATATTATACATTTATCTCAGTTATGCTGGCGAAAGATTGTGTGTGAATTCTGCATTCAACACGGCGCGGGCAAAAATGTATTAAATAATGAAAACATGCAAATTAATCTAGTTTCAAGGTATCCGTAAACTTAGATATGGGATATAAGTCATGCATAGTCTGAATTGCATCCAGGTAACAGTAAAACTGGTAATTGCTCCAACAATAACCTGGGCAGGTGTATGCTGGTTAAGATAGACACGGCTCCACATGACCATAATAAGAGGAAATCCAAATAAAAGTCCAGGATATCCAAATATACAAGTTATAGCTGCTGCTGGCCCTGCAATTCCCATGGAGTGCACACTGATTTTCCAGAAAAAGGTTACAAATATGGTCAGTATTATATTTGTGAGATAGCACAGCATAAGTATTGCAGCTACAGCAGGGGCCCCTGCAATAAAAAGCATGATTATTCCAATAATATAAGATAATGCCCCGAAAAGTAGAGGGAATGTACGTTCGTCCTTGTCACTTACATCTAAATCTAAATTTTTACTTTTTATCCACATTAGAGCCGCTATCAATGGTAAAAAAGTCCCAAAAAGTAGGCATATAAATGTTGATATTAAAAAATTATTTCCACCGGCTGCAAAATAATTTATAATAACGAAAACTGGTATGGTTACTATTACGGGTTGTACAATGTTTGAAACTACCTGGGCGAACCCATGTTTAAATTTAAAATTAGAAGCAACTGATTTCATCATTTACCTTTCATAATTGATGTTAATTATTTTAAATATCATATATATTAAATTTACGGTCTTTAATTAGCTATATTAAGTATTAATAGTGTATTTTTAAGATTTTTATATATTTTTAACTTTTATACGTATATAACATATGTTCATGCTTTTTAACTGCTAATTAAATTAAATGAAATTTAATTTTATTTATATTGTATCATATATCTATATAATTATATTATTATTTTAGGTGAAATTTATGTGTGAATTCTGCATTCATCATGGTGCTGGTAAAAAATGGTATTTGGCTGCTCAAAACCATGCTAATAAACTGGCGCAATCACAAGAAAGAAGATTATTTATAAAAAGTGTTTTTAAAGACTATAGAAAAATGTATGGGAGACAGGTACGCATAGCTGATGTTGCACTCAAAATACCGCTTGTTAAAGAATATGCCCTGGGAAAGTTCAATGAATTTTTTACAAGTGACCATTCAGGCCAGGTAGTTTCTCTTGAAGATGCAGTCGCTATATGTGGTATTCCAGGGAGAATTAGCCTTGTTGACTGTCCCTGCAGCAAATATCTTTTTGGTAAAAATGTGAAAAAGTGCATACTTTTTGGATTTACTGCAGAAATTGTGGATAACATCCCTGAATTTTCACCTGTACAGGATATAGGGGCTGAAGACGCGGCAGAGTTTCTTAAATGGCTCGATGAACAGGGTACAATTCATACGGTATGGACATTTAAAACGCCGTACATAGGTGTTATCTGCAACTGTAATAATAGAGACTGTATTTTAATGCATTTAAATCAGCGTCATAAAGATTTAAATGTCATAAGGAAGGGTTATGAGACTGCTTTGGTAAATAAAGAGATCTGTAATGGGTGCAGAAATTGCCAGAGGACATGTCAATTTAATGCAGTTACAATAAATGGAAAAAAAGCGGAAATTAACCGTAATTGTTATGGTTGTGGGGTATGCAGGAATTTCTGCCTTGTAGGGGCAATTCAGCTGGTACCGAGAATTGAATTAGAATTAATGAAATGATTTTATAGCGAATAACATACAATTTTTTATAAATCCCTTAATCCATAACGTTTGGTTATGCACTATGATGTTTCCTGTTTCTCCGCTGGAGTAAGCAGTTCTTCATACTTAAATACCTTTTGAGGACAGCCTAGTTCGCATCTTAAGCATGCCATACCTGAGCAGCGGTCTGTTCTTATTGTAACTACTCCATTTTCAATGGTAAGTGCATCTTCAGGGCAATTTTGGGCACATGTCATGCAGTTGGTGCACCCTTCAAATTCTGCCTTTAATAAACCGCCTATTTTAGTTATTTTCAGACCTTCTTCACCCAGTTCAGGTATGTCCCTTTCAAAGATTCTATGTATCACAGGGTTAGAAACTTTTGGCGGAATCTTTTGAAAACCGTACTTAGTCAACCAATCATTGTACATCCAGAATGGCATGCCTTGTTCACACATAGCCAGCTCCAAAGAGTATATTTTTTCGAAAGTTGGAGATGTGGCCAGTGTTATATGATTGCTGCGCATTCCGTCTGCTATTTTCTGCAGCTTTTCAAGGAGTCCAGGATCCAGAACTATATCTTTTGCCATTGCTAGAGAAGTATTTCCCATCTGGTAGATTTCACGGGAGGAAGGAGGAATTTGTCCGACATTCAGAGATTTGTGAGGATCTACATAAAATCCTGAGGCTCCTGCCATGTAGGTTTCATCGATCTCATCCAGGAATACTCCTGATTCTTCTGCTAAAGTTAAATGTGCTGCTCTAAATGCACCTAAAGCTTTGCCTATGTTCTCAATATCCTTTTCTGTAAGGTATATATCATTATGTAAGTTAATTTTACCATCATGGCTCTTTATTTTAGGCAGTGATATGATGCCTGTACTCAGCCCCAGGCTGTAAGCAGCAATTACGCCGGTTCCAGTTATGCCTATTGGTTTCACGTTATTTTCTGCGCTTAAAACAACGTTCCCACCTGAAGGATCAACTGTAGCTCCATCCTGGGCTATAAGATCATCATCCAGAACGCGGGTTTTCCACCCGTAATCGGTGATTTCCAGATCACATATAGTTCCTGGAGAAGCTAATCTGCCCTTTTCTATCATCTGTCCTTCTACTGCTGGACCTGCAGCAGCAGAACAGGAATAAACTTCACCATCTATAACGAGGGCTATTTCAGCATTTGTTCCAAAGTCAGATACCAGATAAATTCCTTTTTTTTCTAAAACTCCAGTTTTAAAAAGCATTGCAAGAGCATCTGCCCCGATTTCATGTTTTATTGCTGGAGGGATATGTATTTCAGCATCCTGGCAGATTTTAAGACCTATTTCTTCTGCCTTTACAGTAATTGCATCTCTTGAAGGCGGAGTTACATGTAGCCTTTCGAGTGCATGAGGGCCCCAATAGGCTAAATCTCTTATTTCTATATTGTGGAATAAAGAGAGCTGTATTGGGTTACCGCAGACAGCTAACCTTTCTACCTTCTCCAGATCTATATTTAAGCTTTCTAACACTTTATTTACTGAGTCAATGA
>JAEYQZ010000194.1 GCA_023409695.1 Methanobacteriota archaeon
ATTCTCCAATATATTTTTCCACAGCTGTAACAGTAACCCTTATGAATACAAATGGTGCCCCCACACTTAGAACAGGCCCATCTAATATCTTCATTTTCTAAGAATTTTTCAACGCCCCAATTTTTAATATACTCTAAATTTTCAACAATGCTAGTGTTGTATTTAGTTCGGTACCTTTTGTCAAGATGATTTAAATTTCTACATGGAAAATCATCACAAGCAAAACAAAACTCTAATTTATCTTTTTGAATAACTTCACAGTTTTTAATTTTACATCTAGCAATAGTAACTGGTTCACTTGCGTTAAATAACCTGCAACCAGGACATTTATTCTTTTCTCTTAAATAGGCCATACAAACGCTGCAATTCATTCCGCAAGGGGCTACAAGAGAATTATTATTCATTCTAAATCTCCCCATAAAAAATAAGTGAACAATTTACTTTTTCATTACTGGAAAGCACATCTCAGTTATAAGTTCACTTTCTGGTGTTTCATTAGGATCAGAAATGTAGGTTTCCATAGGAGGGCCAATAATTTCATATCCATTTTTGTAGGCGTATTCAGCCAGCGCGCCAATTGCCATTCCACATCCACTGTAAGGACCTTTATAAACAGTTGAAAGCACAAGTTGTTCAGGCATCATTTTAATTTTTACTCTGCCTTCTTCAGCTGCTTCTCCAGCAAAAGGCATCCCCACTTCATACATTAGTTCATCAACTGGCACTTCCTGAGGACTATTGAAATATACTCCAAATGGAGGTCCCATTATAGACAGTCCTTTAGCCATTATGAATCCCACAATTTCACCCATGAGAACTGGAACTTCCTCATAAGATCCTTTATATGTTACATATGCAATCTGTCTTTTTCCAAGTTTCTTTTCTGCTATTTCCATTTTTTTCACCTACTTGAAAATCTTTGATTTTCGGTATCCCAAACATAAATGTTTGAGGACATTAAAGATTTTCTTCCTTTTTAATAGTTTCAATAAGTTGTCCTACCCATTTAATCTCAGTTTTAAGGATCTCTAAGGGTCTGCTGAACAGGGCAATTACATAGTAAGGGGCTTTTAATTCTTTTTGCATTTTAACCGAGCTTTCCAAGAATTTAATCCTGCCATCTGCAGATTTTACGTAATTTTCAAGACATTCAATGATTTCCTGCGGTTCAAGATAATTGAGGTAGGCTATCCCCAGATCAAAGGGTGAAATTAACTTTTTATTCCATGAAAGGAGATCCTTGAGTTTTTCTTGCATGGCTTCTCGCCCCAGATCAGTTATGGTGAAAACCTTACGAGAAGGTTTACCTTCTACCTTTTTCAGTTTCGATGTTACTAGTTCCTTCTTTTCCAGCTTTTTTAAGACATAATAAATTGAGGAGAAGCCTATTTGAGTCCAGTTACGCATTCCCCATGACTCTATAGTTTTTTCCAGCTGGTAACCATACTGTGGTTTTTCATAAAGTAGTCCAAGTATTGCTGTTTCAATATCTGATATTCTAGACATATAATATTCTAACTATAGAATATAATATAAAAATGTTTGGTAAGGGTTTGATAAGAACTACAAATAGCTTAAAATAGCTTTATTTGACTAAAAATGCAAGTATTTATATTTAAATAATTATTATAACTTCATAATCAGTTATATTTCAAAAATAATGGGTATCATATTTCTAATCCAGTTTCTTAATGAATTCCTCTACCCAATCTCTTTCAGCTTTTAAAAGGGCATTTGAACGGCTGAAAATAGCAATAAAGTTGCATGGGACATTATTTTCTTCCTGCATTCTAATTGAAGTATCTATAAATTCAATGCGTTTTTCTAAAGATTTTAAATATGACTCAAGACTTGAAATTTGTATTTCGCGGCTTAAAAAATTCATATTTGCAATTGCAAGATCAAATGGATAAACAATTCTACTTTTTTCCGATAGAAGCCCCCTAATTTTTTCCAGAAAGACCGATTTACCTTCATCAGTTATGGAATAAACTTTTTCTGGATGATTGTCTCCAACTTCTCTTATTTCGCTTTTAATTAAATCATTCTCTTCCAACCTTTTAAGAACATCAATGGATGAAGATTCTAAATCTGCCCAACTGCGCATTGACCTTTTTTCTATGATTTCTTCAAGTCGGTGCGCATAATGATGATGTTCATAAAGAAGCCCCAGTATAGCCACTTCCATATTCGATATTACATACATAAAGTAGCCTATAGTCAGATTATAATAAAAAGTTTGCGTATTATGTTTTAATAATAAAAAATACTGCTAAATTAGAATTTTAAAGTTGTAAAAATCCCCTATTCATATACATCTTAAAAAATAGTATATTCTAATTTCGTAAAGCAGCATACTTTTGATCATCTGTTAAATATCTTTGGAAATTGAAAATTACTAACTCTAATTTGATTATTTATTCTGAAATTCGTTTTAAGCATATAACTTAGATCATGACAGAACTATAAAAACAACACCTAAAACCATAATTACAGACCCTGCCAGTCGCCCTTTTATGCCTTTTTCCTTAAATATTAAATATCCAAATAAAACACTCATTATAGCACTTGTTCTTTTAATTGCAATAACATATGGAACAAGGAGAGCTGTAATAGCTATATACTGAGCCACTAATGATGAAGCACTGAAAATTCCAACTGCAAATAAAAGTTTAATATCCA
>JAEYQZ010000217.1 GCA_023409695.1 Methanobacteriota archaeon
ATATATGAGTTCCATTGAATTATACTTTATTGATTTTTTTTGAAACCTGGGCATTCTGGGGCGTAGCCCCTTATCGAAGGTGGGTGGGGGTGTAAGAGATGGTTTTAGAATAAGCGAACTGTCAAAAACTCTCAAAACCGAAGGTTTTGAGGCATGTGAAAATCTACGATTTTCACAGTTGCGAATTTCAATTTCGCAAACATCAAAAAATCCAAGGATTTTTTGAAAGCTTCGTTTTTGAGTGGATTATTTTAATCTTTCACACATTTTAACAGCTGCTTCAACAGCACGTTTTCCATATTCAACACGTTGATGAGCTTCTAAACGTGTCATACCTGGGCCTGAAATTCCTAAACCAACTGGTTTATTGTATTCAAGTGCTAAATCCGCAATCTTACGTGATGCATGCTGTACAACTATCTCATCATGTGAAGTTGCGCCTTCTATAACCGCCCCAAGTGTTACAACCGCGTCAATATCCTCTTTTTCGAGAAGTTTCTTAATTGCAAGCGGCATATCAAATACACCAGGTACTGTAATTATTTCTGTTATTTCAGAATCTAAAAATTTAGCATGTTCTTTAGCTAATTCTAACATCATATGAGTTATATCATAATTGAATTCAGCTACTACTGCTCCTAATCTGACTTTTACCATTGTTTTTCCTCCATAACTAATCTCAAATTTTGTCAATATGAAATAAATAAGAATTCATTTAAAATGAATTTAATTTTATCATACATATAGTATTTAACTATTGATTTAATTATAAGGCGCTCAATACAGCAATTGCAACAGCCCATAAAATCATCATTACGATTATAAATATCGCTATAGCCCTTGTTCTATCCATATTTCAACCTCCAAAAAATTTTATTTTTTGGGTTTCGGAAAATTCATTCTGAATTTTCCTCAAACTCCTGCAAATTTAGAGATTTCTTCAACAGTTTCTGCTAATATATCAATCTCTTCTTTAGTGTTATAATAATGAACAGATGCTCTAACAGTTCCACCAAGTTTATCTGCACCTATATGTTTTATTGCAGGAATTGCGCAGTGGTAACCACTTCTTACACATATATCTTTAAGTTCATCCAATATTTTAGCAACATCATGAGAATTCATG
The DNA here is from genome assembly GCA_023409695.1 of Methanobacteriota archaeon. Lineage (GTDB taxonomy): Archaea > Methanobacteriota > Methanobacteria > Methanobacteriales > Methanobacteriaceae > Methanobacterium_D. The sequence goes on from JAEYQZ010000217.1 coordinate 1,127, forward strand.
CCTTCCACATTGAAAGCAACTATTCCATGAATATTATCAGGATTACCATAACATATTGTATTATCTATGCTATTAATCGAATCAAACATATATTCTGTAAGTTTTGCGCTGTGTTTTTCAATATTCTCAATTCCAATATTTTCAACATAATTCACAGCCTCTCCAAGACCAATGACACCCGCTATGTTTTGAGTACCTCCCTCAAATCTACCCGGAGCTGCCTCAAGTGTAAAATCTTCTTCTGTTACATTTGATACTGTCCCTCCACCGAGATTAATTGGTTTTAATTTATCCATAACCTCACTTTTAGAATATAAAAATCCGGTTCCGACAGGCCCAAAAAGACCTTTATGTCCGGGAAATGAAACAAAATCTGCCTTTGTTTCTTTTACATCGAATTTTACATGTCCTGCAGATTGTGCAGCGTCAATAAGATATAAAATATCATTTTCTTCTGTTATATCTCCAATATCATAGATAGGCTGGCATGAACCAATTGAATTTGAGATATGGGTAGTTGTGATGAGCTTTGTAGTATCATCTACAGCTTTTTCAATATCTGCAATGTCTACTACACCATATTTATCTGTTTTTATGATTTTAAGATTAACTCCTACTTTTTTCAGGTTGAGCCACGGCAAAAAATTAGAATGGTGTTCTATATTGGAAACAATTATTGAATCACCCTTCTTAAATTCCAGACTGTTTGCTACAAGGTTTATGGCTTCAGTTGTATTTTTTGTAAATATAACCTCATTTCTACTGCAGTTTATGAATTTTGCAATCCTTTCCCTTGTGTTTTCAAATTTCATTGTTGCTTTAACTGCTGTTTTATAGGCGCCCCTTCCTATATTAGCATTGAAATTATGAAAATAATCGCACATGGCATTTACTACAGGCTCTGGAGTCGGAGTAGTGCTTGCAGCGTCCAAATAGATTACTTCATTAAGTAAAGGAATATCTGATCTTATATGAATATTTTGGGTATCTTCCATGAAATACGCTCCTGATTAATTTTAAGTCTATTTGAACCCATAGAGATCTGCAGCTTATTCTTCTTCTATTTTCCTTCTAATTTCACTGGCCATTTCCATTGTGGATGCATTACCACCAATATCTCCAGTTATAACTTTACCTTCACTTAAAACTTCAATAAGTGCATTTTCAACTGCACGAGCTGCATCATGTTCTTTTAGGTAATCAAGCATCATTACTGCAGATAATATCATTGCAGAAGGATTTGCAATATTTTTCCCGGCAATATCTGGTGCTGATCCATGTACTGGTTCAAATAAACCGCTATTTTCTCCAATATTGGCCGATGGTATTAAACCAAGACCCCCCACAAGTCCTGCACCCTCGTCTGAAAGTATGTCCCCAAATAAGTTTGTAGTAACGATCACATTAAACATTTGAGGGTTTGTAATGAAAAACATTGCTGTTGCATCAACATACCGGTCATCTGTTTCAATACCTTTATAATCTTCAGCAACTTTGTAAAAAATGTCTTTGAACAATCCATCTGTTTTTTTAAGGACATTTGCTTTGTGAACTGCTGTAACTTTATCTCTTCCATTTTCTTTCGCATAATTAAATGCAAACTTGCAAATTCTTTCTACAGCATTTCTTGTAGTAACTCTTAACGCAGTGGCTCCCTCTTCTGTTTCTTCTTCAAGCCCAATATAAAGGTCTTCTGTATTTTCTCTAACAATTACAAAATCTAAATTGTCAAACAAAGCCTTAGTGCCAGGGTATGATTTAACAGGCCTTAAATTAACATAAAGTTCAAGTTCCTGTCTTAATCTAACAATAACGTCCGCTGCGGACTCTCCAGCAGCTCCAAATAAGCATGCCTGCGATCCTTTTACTACATCGATTGTTTCTTGGGGCAGAGCAACTCCTGATGCTGCTTTGCATTCATCCCCTGCATCTGCAAATTTATAATCAAATTTAACTTCAAGTGCATCTAAAACATGTAATGTTGCTTCCATAACTTCTTTTCCGATACCGTCTCCAGGTACCACGGCTATTTTATACATTAAAACACCTTTATCCTTATTTATTTACTGTAAAATTATCTGAAATTTAAGTTCAAAGTATTGTATCTAATTTAACATTAACCTTATTTTTATATTTTAATTATTGTTCTTGCTTAATTTTGTCCATACATATAAAACCAACATATTTCCCATATTTTCACCTGCAAACTTATGAACATTGCAGTTTGAGCTGTAACTACCACTTTTCCAGATTATATTGATTAATACATCTTTAAGTAAGTTTAATCAGAGAATATTCCTTTTTATGTTAAACTTAATTGTTCATGGGGCTTTAAATTATAATTTTCATGTTTTAAAAACCACAAACTGGCCTTTTTGACATATACCCTCCGTAAGATTCAATAAATCCACATAAATACAAATATAAGAATCATTTTCAACTATAAGATCTCCATAACTCCATAATAGATTCTTAAGGAGCACTTGACAATATAAATACCCAATAACGTTTTAAAAATTAGTAGTTTATTTATATTCAACAAATTTACGCATCATCTTTCTATTCCGGGCAATATCAAGCGAGTTTACAAGCACTTGATGGTCAAAAATGATCATAATTTTCTCACAATCCCCAGCTCTAGGGACCTCCATTTTCTAAAAAAAATCATAATATAAATTTGCATAAATATTATGAGTTATTTTGACATTAATATTAGTTATATAGATATCTAAATCCCCAATATGTCCACTACCCTCATGTTTTATAAGCATAATTCATGTAATGGGCATAAATACATTTAATATTCATAAAAGTTTACATAGTAAACTTAAAAAATAAAATAAATATTTAATGAATGTTAAAAGCAAAAAAAAGCTTAATTATGCCGAAAAAAGTTGGCATTTTTAGCAGTTAAGCATATATATCGGGGTGTAAATAGTACTACATATATTATATGACATTAAATTAATTCTTCTAAAAATTTATACATGTAGATTTTAAGTGAGGGCTCAAGATGGAAAATGATATAAAAAGCGAATATCAGCGAATCAGTGACAAAATCTCATATGACGATTTCTTAAAAAGAATAAACGACATGAAAAAGGATTATGAAGATGTAAGTTTTATGGATGAGCTTGATATAGCAAGAATGATAGTAGGAGAATATATAGACGAAGAAAATGTTCCCCTTGCAAAGGACAATGAATTACGTAAAATATCCGAATTAGAAACCGGCTTACATGATATAAGTATAACCGGTCGGATAATGAGAATTTCCAACGCTAAAGCATTTGTAACAAAGAAAGGAAAAGAAGGTAAAGTCCAAAACATTATGTTAGCAGATGACACTGGAGAAATTCGAGTAGTGCTCTGGACTGATAATATCAAACAACTTGAAAAAGTTTCTGAAGGAGACATTGTCAAAATAAACAATGTAGAAATAAAAGATGGATACAGAAGTGAAGAAGCTCATCTACAAGGCAGGTCAACCATCGAAAAAGTTGAGGGCGAAGAAGCTGATAATTTACCAGAATATGCTGAAAAAATAACAAAAATTTCAGACATTCAAGGCGAAATGCAGGTTAATGTAATTGCAAGAGTAGTTAGAATTTCAAGAATAAGAACCTACAACAGCAACGGCAGAGAAGGGCAATTTATTACTCTGGATTTAAAGGATGATACAGGTTCAATATCCTTAACTTTATGGAATAAAGATGTTGAGATTATCAATGAAATAGAACTCAAAGAAGGAGATTCCATAAAAATATTAGGTGCCCAAAGCCGTGTTAGAAATGAAGAAGTTAATTTAACTCATTCATGGATTGGAAGGATAATAAAAGACGATTTCGATGTTCCTGAGTATAAAGAAGAAGTCATGAAGATCGGAGATGCCCATGAAATGAAAGATGTCGCTTTAATGGGAGTTGTGAGCAAAATACAGGATGCTATCACTTTCCAACGTTCAGATGGAAGTGCAGGAGCTGTAAAATCAGTTGTAATTTCAGATGACACTGGTTCTATAAAGGTAACTCTCTGGAATGATGATACCAAGCTCGATATTAACAAAGGAGACATTCTAAAGATAACAGGCGGAAATATTGAATTTGACGATTATTCTGAAGGATATAGGATAAACACTAATTGGAATAGTGGAATAATTATCAATCCTGAAGATGATGCTGGTTTAAAAGAAGTTCTTGAGGAACATAAAAAAGAGCTCGAACCGATCAAAATTGAAGATTTACATAAACTTGAGGATGAAGGAGAAGAAGTGGACATCATTGGAAGAATGATGGATCTTTACGATGCAAATGAATTCCAAAGAGCAGATGGAAGCACTGGACTTGTAAGATCCGTTAAAATAGCTGACGATACGGGCACAGTTAGAGCATCACTCTGGGATGACAAAGCAAAGCTCAGGTTAAATAGAGGCGATCTTGTAAAGATAGAAAATGCAAAAACCAGGTTTAGAGATGACAGTGTGGAACTTAGCATTGGAAAAACCGTGAGAATAATTAAAATGAGTGAGAACGATGCCCAGAGTCTTCCACCTATTGATGAGCTTGAAGGGGAAATGTATAAACCAATTAAAATTAGCGCTTTAGAGAACATAAAAAGTGAAAGAGACGAAGTTGGAATAATTGGACGTATAATTAATCTATATGATGTCAATGAGTTCCAAAGGTCCAATGGAACCATGGGAATGGTTAGAACAGTAGAACTTGCTGATGATACTGGTTCTGTCAGAGCTTCATTTTGGGATGAAAAAGCTGAAATGGGGTTAAACAGAGGTGATGCAATTTGGATTAAAAATGCAAGACCAAGATTCAGAAATGATGCTGTTGAACTCAGTGTTGGAAGAGCCACAATGGTAATCAAACCAAAAGATGAAGAAGCAGCAGCACTTCCTTCACTTGAAGAAATTGAAGAATCCATATATAAAACCAAGAAAATTGAAGAACTTACAGAAGATGATAAAAACATCAAGTTAAGTGGACAAATTATTGAGGCATATGGAGATAGAATACTCTATGAAATGTGTCCAAATTGTAATAAAAGAGTAGAATACGTCGATGATGCATTTGTATGTGATTTCTGCGGAGAGGAAATACAGCAACCAAACTATCTCATGATAGTTCCATGTGTAATTGAAGATGAAACTGGAACGGTCAGAACAACGTTCTTCAGGAAACAGGCTGAAGAATTAATTGGAATGACCACCGAGAAGGCAAATGAAGTGATTATGACAACTGCAGATGAAGGATCACTTGCAGGAAAAGTCGAAGACCTGATTGGCAGCGAGATTACTGTAATCGCAGATGCAAGCTTCGATGAATACAATGAGGAAATAAGGCTCATTGCTAAGAAGATAGTAAAATAGGAAATAAGTTCAAAAATAAATAAGGCAACCGGTGCAGTTTTAAAAATAGAGAACTTAAATTCCAAAAACAATTTTACAAACTTTAAAGGAGAATCAAAATGGTCGAATTAGGAGATTTACCCGGTGTTGGGGAAAAAACTGCTCAAAAATTGATAGATGCAGGTTTTGCAGACATGATGAGACTTGCAACAGCAACTGCCAAAGAACTCAGTGTAAAAGCTGAAATCGGTGAAGGGGTCGCTGAAAAAGTCATTGAAGCTGCAAGAAAAGCTGAATCAATAGATTTTGAAACAGCATATGATGTAATGGAGCGTAGAAAAGACATAGGTAGAATAACCTGTGGAAGTACTGCTCTTGATGAACTCATTGGCGGAGGAATCGAAACGCAATCCATAACAGAAGTGTTTGGTGAATTCGGTTCAGGAAAAAGCCAAATATCTCACGAACTTGCAGTTACAGTACAGCTTCCAGAAGAAAAAGGCGGTCTTGATGCAGAATGTGTATTCATAGATACAGAGAACACATTTAGACCAGAAAGAGTAGAACAAATTGCAACAGGATTTGAACTTGACACCGAAGAAACACTGCAGAGAATACATATTGCAAGGGCCTTCAATTCAAGCCATCAAATTTTGATGGCAGACAAAATAAACGAGTTAATCCAAAGCGGAACAAACATAAAACTGGTTATAGTAGATTCCTTAACTGCTCACTTTAGAGCAGAATACGTAGGAAGGGAAACACTTGCAACAAGGCAGCAAAAACTAAACCAGCACCTCCACACGTTACAAAACATTGCAAACACCTATAATGTAGCAGTATTTGTTACAAATCAGGTGCAGGCAAGACCGGATGCTTTCTTTGGAAGCCCAACAAAAGCTGTTGGAGGTCACGTGCTTGGACACGCTGCAACCTACAGAATATGGCTTAAAAAGGGCCTTGCTGGAAAAAGAATTGCAAGACTCGTAGACAGTCCTCATTTACCTGAAGGTGAATCTGTATTCAAGATAGTAACTGAAGGTATTGTTGATTAAGTTATAATGTGAAATAGCATGATAATGTTTCATGCTTATTTTCTCTTTATTTTTTGAAATTGTTTTTCGATTAAAATTTGAGATTTGAACTTGTTTTAAAAATATAAAAATATGAATTACTGACTTCTTTTTGCTTAAATTCAATAAAATACTTTAAAGCCTTAAGTAATAATTACTTCAAGATAGTATTAACCTATTAAGTACAAAAGTAGATACAATAAAAAAGTTTATTTTTAATAAAGTATTACATTAAATTAGAGAAAAATTATCTAAGAAAATGTATACATAACTCACTCATAATTCTTCGATATCTAAAGACGCCGCTTAAATCAATTATTCAAGTCGATTATCTTAATAATTTGACTTTAAAGCTAATAAATTAAAAATAAATGGCACATTTATACTTGCAGGTATTTTATCCTATTATTTCAGTTAAATAGATATTTTTATCCATAATATTTTGAAAGGGGGATTTATGGACATGGGTCTAATAAAAAAATTCAGGCTTTCTTTATCGATTATAACTGGTAAATTAGTAAGATTGGGACTTAAGTCGACAGGAAGAAGCGCTACAGCATTACCTGGAAATATTGCACTTAGAATAGAACCAGATCTTCTGAAAGTTGTGAATGAAAGATGTAAAAAAAAGGTTATTGTAACCGGTACAAATGGTAAAACCACCACAAATAACCTAATTGCCCATATCCTAGGAGGCAATTTTAAAAATGTCCTCTCAAACTTGAGGGGCGCGAATATGCCACAGGGCATTGCAAGCAGTTTTATTGAAAACAAAAAAGATGAATACGATTGGGGCGTCTTTGAAGTAGATGAAGGTTCTTTTACAAGGATAATGAGAGACATTGAACCGGATTATATTGTTGTAACCAATTTTTTCAGAGACCAGCTCGATAGATATGGAGAAATAGAGAACACAGTATCCATGGTTTATGAAACTATTAAACCATTAAATACGTCCCTTATTTTAAATGCAGATGATCCTCTTGTATCCAAATTTAAAAATTTAAATAAAAACAATATCTTCTACGGGATTAAAAAGAATAAATTCAGTAGTAAAGATGAAAAAGTAGTGGAAACACGAAACTGCCCATCATGCAACAGTTATATTGATTATGAATATTTTAATTATGGACAATTAGGCAGTTACAACTGTAAAGAATGCGGATTTAAAAATCCATATTATGATTATTACATTGAAAATATCAATTATAAAGATAACAAATATTGTTTTGATATTAATACTAATAAAGAAACATTTGAAGATACATGTTTTGAGTATGAAGGAATTTACAACATTTACAACTGCTGTGCAGCATTTACATTCAGCTGTGAAGTGGGAATTGAACCATCTGAAATTATCAACAGGATGGAGAATTTTGACTATAAGCTAGGCAGAATGGAAGAAATTAAGTTTAAGGACAAAATCATAAAAATTGTGCTGACTAAAAACCCGATTGGACTTACAGAAGTAATTAAAAGCATATCGCATGATAAAAGAAGAAAAGCTATTCTTTTCATTTTAAATGATAATCCTGCAGACGGTCAAGATATCTCCTGGATATGGGATGCGGGACTAGGTAAATTCAAAAACATCGAAAATTTAGAAAAGATCTATTGTTCAGGAAAAAGAGCCGAAGATATTGCGCTTCGGATTGAATATGCCCATATTCCTCCCGAACTTATAAAAATCGATGATGACATGCAAGAATCCATTAAAGAAGCTGTTCAGGAAGATGTCGAAATTGCATATATACTGCCCACATATACTGCAGTTTTCCAGACCCGAGATATGGTACTAAATTTAGCACATGGTAAATAACCCTATAAAATATCAAAGCTGTCCCATATAATGCCAATCTTAACAGAATTTTCTAAATTAACAGATCCTACATTAAATTTAACATCACGTGGAGGATAAATTATGGAATTAAATATCTACCATATGTATCCAGATATTCTAAATTTGTATGGAGACATTGGTAACGTAATCTGCTTAAAAAGGAGATGCGAATGGAGAGGAATTACTCCAAATATAATTAATTTTAGCTTAAATGATGGAAAACATGATTTAAGCGAAGGAGATATCTTTTTTATAGGAGGAGGATCTGATAGGGGCCAGAGTATCGTATATTCCGATTTTTTAAAATATAAAGATTCTTTTAAAGATATTATCGAAGATTATGGAGTTGTCCTTGCTATATGTGGAGGATATCAACTTTTAGGTGAAAAATATATTGATAACGAAGGTAAAGAAGTCCCTGGTCTTGGAATATTCGATTATTCTACTGTAAGTGAAGAAGGACGGCTAATTGGGAACGTTATAATTGAAAATCAACTAGGACTAACCCCAAAAACTATTGTAGGATTTGAAAATCATGGTGGAAGAACATATAGCGATTATAATCCCCTAGGATTAGTAAAATCAGGGCATGGAAATAATGGAAAAGATAAAAAGGAAGGCATAGTCTACAAAAACTGCATAGGAACATATCTTCATGGTCCCGTACTTCCCAAAAATCCGCACCTGGCGGATTACTTAATTTTAAAAGCACTGCAAAGAAAATATGAAATTGAAAGATTACAGTCTTTAAACGATGATTTTGAAAATTTAGCCCATAAAAAAGTCATAAAACTCTACTGTAGATAATATTCTTAGGAGATTTAAAAGAATGTGATATAAATGTGTGAACTGCTAGGATTATCCTTTAATGCCCCTGTAAGACCTAATTTATCTTTTAAAGGATTTCGTCTTAGAGGTGAATCAAATCCGGATGGGTGGGGCATAACTTATTACCCCGATAAGTCTGCACAAGTTATAAAAGAACCTTTAGAAGCTGAAGAAAGCCTGTTATCTGAATTTATCGAACTTTATCCTAAAATTAAATCAAAAATATTTATTGCACATGTAAGATTAAATAGTACCGCACCACCTGCACATATGAATACTCATCCTTTTGGACGTGAATTAAACGGTGTAAATTTTGTTTTTGCACATAATGGAAATTTAACTAATTATCAGGAAGATTTTGACACTCTCAATTTTAAACCAGTTGGTAAAACTGATTCTGAAGCTGCTTTCTGTCATTTACTTAACAAAATAAAGGACAATAATATTAAATTTTCTGGTATCTCCAGTTATAAATGGTTACTTGATGAACTAAGGTACATCAACAATTACGGCAAATTTAACTGTATTTTTTCAGAGGGAGAACATTTATTCTGTTATTACGATATGAATGGATTTAACAGCCTATTCTATCTCCACCGCGAAGCCCCCTATGACCATACACATCTTTCAGATGAACACTTTGATATACACCTTAAAAAACAGGAAGAAACTGAAAAAGAAGGATATATCATAGCTACCCGACCTTTAACTGGTGAAAAATGGCAAAAATTTGAACCAGGAGAACTTAAAATCCTGAAAAATGGTAAAATAATTAGTAATGAGTAATTAATATTTTGCAAAATCTAAAAACTCATTAAAGGGACTAAATGGAACTATTTAAACTAATACGTTCGATTTATTAATGATAATTCACAATTTATAATATAACACCTTTTTAAGGTCATTGTTTTTAGTTTTTAAATATTTAAAAACGAACTAAATAGTATATTTGTATTAATAACATTAAGGGAATTATATGAACTCAGTTGAAACCATTATCCCCATCATAGCCATGATTCTTCTTGGTTATGTCTTAAAAAGAACCAATGTTTTAAAAGCCGAAGATGCAGTATCTTTAAATAAAATTGTGATAAATATTGCAATCCCTTCCCTCATATTTCTTGCCATATATAAAGTAAATTTATCCATTATTCCCCTTGTAGCTCCAATTCCACTTATATGCATATCCGTCGGAATAATTTCCGGTTTAATTGCTTATTTAATTTTAAAGGTTAGAAATTACCCAAGTAAAACTAGATGGAGCGTTGTGTCAACTAGTGCTCTTTTTAATTCTGGTTTTCTTGGATATCCTGTTGTATTAGGCGTTTTTGGGACTAATGGATTTGTAAGAGCTATTTTTTATGATTTAGGTTCTATGATTCTTTTTATAAGCTTTGGAGTCTTCTTCCTCTTGATGTTAGGTGGAAAATATTCAGATATTTTAAAAAGATCACTCCTGTTTCCTCCACTTTGGGGGATTATTCTAGGTCTTCTGTTGAATTTTTTAAATATACCACTCGGATATGTAATCTCACAAACATTAACTTACTTAAGTGGCGCTGCTATACCCCTCATAATGATATCCTTAGGATTATCCATGGAATTTAGAGGTATTAAAGAATATATTGGGCTTGCATCCTTAGTATCTACCATAAAATTAGGTGTTGCTCCTTTAATAGCATTTATAATTGTCCTTATTCTTGGTATGGGTGGCCTTGAAAAATCAGTTACTGTTTTAGAGGCAGGAATGCCCTCAGCAATGCTTGCTCTTGTTCTGGCCATTACCTATGAGCTTGACATAAAAGTATCTGCAGCATGTATCTTTTTAAGTACTGTACTGAGTATGGTTACTCTCCCTATACTGTTATTTTTAGTGTGAAATTACAGAATTTGGAGTGATTTATGACTTAATTTGGTATTTCATAAAGAAAATGAACCATTATAATAATTAAACATCTAAAAAAATAGAATTTTAATTAATAAAAATTTCAATGTATTCATCAACTTGCAAACTGTAAACTTTACAAAACTGGTTTTTTATCCTAAAAAGTTCAGGAGTTCACGGTTAACCTCTTCATTATGTGTCCATGCAATACCGTGTGGTCCCTCTTTTATTACCACCAGTTTGCTGTCTTTCACAAAATCAGGCATACGCTTTCCTGAATTCTTGAAAGGAACAATACGGTCCTGATCACCATGAATTACAAGTGTGGGTACGTCAACACGTTTGAGATCTTCTCGGAAATCTGTTCCCCAAGTGTCTACACAATCAATTGATCCTTTTGGGGAGGCTTCAATGGCAGTATTCCAAATTGCTTGATATGCCTGCTTAC
>JAEYQZ010000200.1 GCA_023409695.1 Methanobacteriota archaeon
TATGGCTGTATTTAGGATGTGATGAATTGTTTAATAATAATTACGGAAGAGATAATTACTCAAATAGAGGAAATTCTTCTCCTTTAAACGAAGGCGAAGAGTACGATGTTAAAATAGAAGATGTTGGAAGAGATGGAGACGGAATCGCAAGAGTAGAAGGCTTTGTTGTTTTTGTAACAGGCGCAAAGTTAGGCGATGAAGTTAAAATTAAAGTTACTTCTGTAAGAAGAAACTTTGGTTTTGCTGAAATAGTAGAATAATTAAATTCATGAAAATCATTATTTCATAAACTTAATTTTTTTTAAATCATCTATATTTTATTTTTTTTGAGTTTTAATAAGCTTAATGTTAGTATAATTTTATTGAAATGTCTATTTTTACTATTAATCAACAAAATAACCTCCATTAATAAACTGCTCAGTACTTTTCAAGTAAAACCTCAAACAAAGATAATAAGCAGCAAGGTTAGCTACAATAACACCAATATCTCCAGTTTCAATCATTGCTGACAAGTTATTTAAGAGATGTAAACTTACTGCAATTAAATAAAACCTTACAGGCTGCTTTTTTGCGATACCATATGCGACTATAGACGTGCTTGCAGCATGAAATAAAATTCCAGGGAGCCTTACAAATACAGGAACATCAAGTACGAATACATAAAGTATAAATTCAGTTATACCAAATCCCAGACCAACTAAGAACCCTAAAATAAAAATAGATCGTTCTGTCTCGCCATGTCTGTAAAATAAAGGATAAGCTTTAGCAAATTCTTCAATAAATGGCGTGAAAATAATTATTGAAATTAAACTGGCAAAAAAAGAAGGGAGAACACCTAAAAAATTTCTTGTAAATGTTCCAAAAAGAAGTGTTATAGGAATACTGACTATTATTCCTGAAAGTAGAAAGAATAACTTCTCTTTTAAATCAGGCCTATGAGGTTTTATAATCAAATCATCTTGATGAAACCTTATTTTATCATCCCGAGCATCAGGCATATGATAAATACCCCTAATAAAGTTAAAATTAAATTTTATCCTTGAGTTTCAAGTATTTTCATTATGCTTTCTGCATCGCTGCGGCTCTCATCGTTTAATGGAACTAATTCAATTTCCTGCGCTGATTTAACTCCTATTTCTAACTCTGCAGCTCTTCGAATTTGATCCAGCTCAAAAATTGGACCTTTACTAATACCTGTTTTAACACCATAATTTCTAAGAATTGCAACACCTACTGCATCTATGGCCACTCGATCAGCGGATGCAAGAATAAGGTTAGGCTTCACAACCTCTCCCTGTTCGGGCCCTTTTGTTATAAAAGCATTTATGGCATCCATAATGACCATATCAACATTGTAATGCTTGTTAATTTCAGCTATCATAACTCTCTGGTAAGGAGATACATGCAGTTCAGCCATGTAGTTATATAAACCATTAGGAAGCCTTTTTGCAACTATTCCCACTGAATTTTTAAGTGATAATGTAAAATGACCTCCAAATCTATGTGTTTTAAGACAGCATGTCTGGACAACTCTATCAGATTCCAGAAATAGTTTAGGCACGTAAAATCCTTTAACCCAGTGAGTTCCATCTTTCTCTATCTTCACCCATTTATCCCTATCTTCTTCATCAAGCACAATGACTTCAAAGCCTAGTTTATCTGATAATTCAAAAACTCCCATTTCTTCAAGTACATGGCGCGTGTTACCCATTCCACTGCGCTCAGCTAAAGTTAAATCTGCAATATCAGCTTCGTTTAATTTTTTAATTATAGCATGAAGTGTATCAATATGTGTTGAGGCTGGAAAAGGATCAGCACTGTTAAAATTAGCTTTTAATGCAACTTTGTCTCCTGAAAACTCATTTATATTAAAATAGTCCATTAAATTATTTATTCCTGAGTATCTATCTTCGGTTTTAACTAAAAATACTTTAACATTCTTATTTTGAGTTATAGAATTACCTCCTCAGGTAAATAACATGTTCTGATCTAACAAGATAATCATAGTATGTATCTAAAGACATAATTTATTTTTGGTTATTTAAAAAAATAATATTCAAATAGCTTAAATTATAATAATAGAATTTTAAAAGCCATAAAATTAAAAATAAGTATCACTTTTTTGAAGTTAATTGTAATCAATTATTTACTGGAAGTTTTTTGCTCAATTTGGTTGAAAATAATTTTGAATTCTGTTTTACCGTCTCTGTGAAGTTCTATAGTCCCATCAATCTGGTCTACTAATGATCTTACAAGACGTAAACCCAGTGTTTCTGTATGTTCTAAATCTACATCTTCGGGAAGCCCTGTACCATTATCACCCACGATTAACAGGAAATTTTCACTGTTTCGATGAAGTTTTATATATATTTTGCACTCTTTATGCTTACATTCTTCACCTGGAAACGCGTATTTTATAGAATTAGTAACAAGTTCATTTAGTATGAGGCCGCAGGGTATTGCAGTATCTACATTTAAAGAGATATCATCTGTGTCAATTTCTATTTTAATAAAATTTTGATTAATTCCATATGAATAGAACAGATCATATACCAGATTCTCAACATACTCTCTAAAATCGATTTTCGATAGCCCTTTAGAATTATAAAGCCTTTCATGAATCATTGCCATGGATTTAACACGATTTTGACTTTCTTTAAAAACCCCAAAGGACTCTTTATCCTTAATGTACCTGCTTTGGAGGGATAATAAGCTTGAAATAATCTGCATGTTGTTTTTAACTCTGTGATGTATTTCCTTTAAAAGAGCTTCTTTTTCTTTTAAAGATTCCTTAACTTCATTTTCTGCCCTTTTATTATCTGTAATATCTCTTATAATTGCACAATAAAATTTTTCATCATTTATTTTCCATGAAATATGGGAGATTTCCAGTATGAATTTACTTTTATCCTTTTTAAATCCATATGATTCATAGATTACACCGGTATTTTGAGAGTTTGTGAAGTTATAAGGATTATCCATTACCTTCTGATAGGATTCATGGTATTCAGCTGGAAATAGAATTGAAATGGGCTTTCCTAAAATCTCATCTTCACTGTATCCAAACATACGTTGTGCACTTCTATTCCATAAAATTATTTTACCATTGCTATCAGTTAAAATAATTGAATTATTAGCTAGTTCTACCAAAGAACGAAATTCCAGTTCTGATTTTTTTAATTGATCCTGTGAAGTTTCTATTCTTGATAACATACCGTTAATTGATAGGGCTAAAGATGAAAGTTCATCTTCCCCTGCCACAGGTATACGTGCAGAGAGATCACCTTTTTTACCTATATTTGTGATATCTCGACTAAATCTAGATAATCTGGAAAGTATAGATCTATCCAGATAAATTAAAATGGTTATAGCCAGGACACAGCCCATTAATAAAAGAACGGATATAAAATAAGACAGAGTATTCTGGTACTCCTTATAAAAACCTCTTGATTTTTCTGTTTTTAAAATAAAAGCAGGGTTCCCGTTAACGTCATTTATAAGAGCATATCCGGCAATATAACTATTATTTATTGGTTTAACAAAAAATGGAGAAGTTTGGGACATATACTGACGTGCATTTTGAAAATCAGCAATCCTATTTGAATCATTGTAACTAACTAATGTAAGAGATGACTGTATTTCATCAGACATATGCTGAATTTCAACATTATTTAGATAACGGCCCATGATTAATGTTCCTTTACTTGGACCATTTCCATTTGAAGTTAAAATGGGATGTGAAACAATTATCATTGGTCCTTCAGGGAGCATAACAA
>JAEYQZ010000263.1 GCA_023409695.1 Methanobacteriota archaeon
GCCAGAATAATGGAGGGGTCATTTATAAGTGCTCTGGCTATCGCTACACGCTGTTGCTCCCCACCAGAAAGCTGTCCTGGATGTTTATTGTGTTTTCCAGTTAATCCCATTCTATTTAAAAGGTCTACAGCTTTTTTTGTATCCTCTTTTATCATAGGGAGCATGACATTTTCCAGAACTGTAAGCTGCGACATCAAGTTAAAACGCTGAAATATAAAACCAATTTCGTCCCTTCTAAGTTTTGCCTGCTCTTTAACTGATAATTTCTGAGTTTCCTTTCCATTAATTTGAAATATACCTCTAGTAGGCATGTCCAATATTCCTGCCACGTGCAGGAATGTGGATTTTCCAGATCCAGACGGCCCCATGACGGCTGTAAAAGAACCTTTTTTCAAAGCTAGATTTAAGCCTGCAAGGGCATTTACCGTTTCATCTCCCATTGTATAAGTTTTCCAAACATTATTAAATTCAAGTACTGCATTATTCATGTCTAAGAGCCTCCACAACATTTAATTTTGAAGCACGCATTGCAGGGTATAAACCTGCCAGAATACTTAAAAGGGTGGATCCCACAATTACACTTCCAATTAACCACAGCGGCATCATTTCTGGAATATATGTCGTAAAATTCAACATCTTTGCCACTAATATGATGCCTGCAATTCCAATTGTAATTCCTATAACTGATCCTGAAAATCCCAGGAGACCGGATTCAAAGAGTATGCTTCCTTTTAAGTCCCAGTTTGTAAATCCAATTGCTTTTAAAACTCCTAATTCTCTTGTCCTCTCCATGACGCTCATCATCATGGTATTTACTACACTAATAATTCCTACAACCAGGGCTATACCTGCAATCATTCCCATAAAGAGCAGTGCTTTATTACTCCATTCCTGAACTTTAGCGACTTTTTCGGACTTAGTTTCCACACTAACTCCTTTTACCTGTTTTTCTACATCATTTGCAACGGTCTTTGGATCACCATTAGTTCTGGCATAGATGGCTCTAACTTTGTTACCTGCCATTTGCTTTGCAAGGCTTTGGTTTATGTAGATGCCCATTACGTCTTCGTCTACCTGTTCTTCGTTAGATATTCCAGTGATGGTTAACTGCTGGTTTTTAACTTTTATTTTATCTCCAATGCCCAGAACAAGCTTATCTGCGACTGCGTGGTTAATTACCACACCGGGTGTTCCACTTTTTATTTTAACTTTCTTCCAGTCATTTGTACCACCTATGGTAACTGTTTTTCCATTTATTTCATCTGAAAATACAGTTACTTCCTGTAAATCATAGATGTTAGATAATTTCTCTACCTTCGAAACCGTTTGAGGATCCATCAAATAGGATCCGCTGCTGGATGATGGCGCGATTATCACATCGTACATATACTCACTGGTCTGGTCTTTAACTGCTGAAGCTAATCCTGCAGTGGTACCCATTAGTATTAGGATAGTCGCAGCGCCGATTATTATCCCCAGCATAGTTAATGAGCTTCTAAGCTTTTTCCTGCGGATATTATTAAACGCTAATTTATAAAGATTCATTTTTTCACCTTAAACCTACAAATTTTAATCTACATAATTTGATCTAAATTGGTTATTTTTAATATTTGACAAATATAAATGATAATTTAAGCAATAAGAAGTAAATTATGGCATTTAAAATACCTCCTTCAGTTCAGTGCTAATATTAAGGTTATATGAACCTTTAAAAATAGTTTTTCCGAGATTCACCCGATTTTAACCGGATTTTTAACCCATATTTTTCCATTTTATTCCCAAATCTGAAGATATTGAAATTTTAAAAAAAGAGAATTTAGTATATTAACTAAAAAAAAACAATTATTTTCAAGTATATCTCATTAAAAATATTTTGATGTATTAAAATGAGTTTTAAATTGAATTTTATGAAAAAATAGGATATTTGCAAAATATAGAGTAACTTCCGTAAGTATTGAATATGAATTTTTTTTAATCTGATGAAGTTATTAGACAGTTTAATAGAAATTTGGGGTAATATCTATAAATTCCATTATTCCAGAGATCTTAATGCTCTAGAAATGACTGAATATATTCTTGAAATTTCAATGGAAAATCTTAAAAATTCCACTTTTAAGTTACTAATTTAAGATATTATTCCATATTGTCGGAATTTCCTTTTTTGGGATAATTTTATGATTTTTCCAGGACTTCTAAGTCTCTGCCCTTAGTTTCAGGCAGTGTCCATACCCAGATTCCAGTGAATATGGCAAAAATTGCTGCAAGGAAGATCCCAAGCCCAAGAGAATATTTAGTTGCAAGAAGGGCAATTATAACTGGTGTGAGGAACTGCACACCTCTTGCAAGATTAAATGCTGAGCCTGAAGCGGTATTTCTGATTTTTGTAGGGAATAATTCTGAAAATAGTGCACCATAACCTCCAAAAAAGCCTGTTCCGAACCCAACAAGGAACATAAATATTAAAATGGTCAGAGGGTTAACCACAATAATGTTCCAGAAAGCGGTTATCATCACAAGCCCAAGAGCCATTATAACTGAATAGATAGTGTACGTCAGTCTTCTTCCAATCCGATCTGCAACAAATCCAAATGAGAGATAACCAGTAAATCCGCCTATTTGTGTTACAATTACCCACAGCGCTGAATTAACAAGTGAAAGGTGCCTCTCATTTTCAAGGTAACCCGGCATCCATGAGTATGTGAACCAGTAAGCTGACATTCCAAAAATGGCCAAGACTAATGCTAGTAAAAATGTTTTTCGATGTTCCTTTGAAAACAGCATTATAAATTCACTGTTTGCCAACCTGGTTT
>JAEYQZ010000007.1 GCA_023409695.1 Methanobacteriota archaeon
GATTTTGTAAACATTTTTCTCCAGCTATGTTCTGCGGCCCAAAAAATCATAGATTTTTTGACGGTTCTGCGAAATTAAAAATTTCGCGAACCCAGAAAAATCAGAGATTTTTCGACGGCCCTCCAAATGGAGATGTAATATAAATTTTATAATAAATTAATAATATTAAAACAGGATTAAAAACTGTATTTTTCAATATAAACGTTTGAAATCATTAATTAGAACTCATTCGAAAATGAGAAATAATCATACTCATATCAAAATGAGGTTAATAGAAATTATCTTTAGTAAAAATAAGCTTCATGTACAATATTTTTTCAATATACTAATTTTAATATGATATTGATATTACTTTAAATATTATTAGATAATATAATCTAATAAACATCTTAAATCCGAGGATCGTGCATGAACGACGAAGATATGTTTAAAAAACAGCCCGAGGAATTTAAAATACATCCCACTGAAAAGAAAATAGAGGGATATGCTGATTTAAAAAAAGAATTAGCATTAAAGAACAGTATTTTAAACATATACGTTGATCCTATTTTCCTGCACGATATGGAAGGAAATTGCATTTACATAAATGAAACAGCCTGTAAGTTTCTGGGTTATATTAAAGATGAATTAATGAAAATAAATTTTTATGATTTAAACGTTCCTGAATTTTCTAAATTAAATCTTCAACTAGAAAAGCTTATGGAACAAAAACAACTAAGATTCCAATCTGCTTATTTTAAGAAAGATAAATCAATTATACCCGTAGAAATACATTCAAAACTTATTGAAAGAGAAGATAATAAAATTATCCTCAGCACTGTTCATGATATTACCGAACTTAAAAAGACCGAAGAAAATTTAAGATGGAACGTTAATCTTCTTCATTCTGTGGCAGAAAATTCTCCTCTGGCTTTTTATGTTGTAGATAACAAAACTGATGATATCCTATACATTAATCATAATTTTTGCAAGTTATGGAGCTTAGAGGGCTTTGAAAGAGAAATAAAGGAAGGTAAAATTAAAAATGAAGATGTTATCTCGAAAATATTGCCTTTAGCAGAAGATAAAGAATTATTTATGAAAACATGTAAACCCCTTCAAAATGAGGAAAATAGATCAACTCTGGAAGATGAGGTTTTGCTTACAGACGGTAGAGTTATAAGACGGTTTTCTACGCAAATTAGAGACGAAAAAGACCACTATTTTGGAAGATTGTTCATATGTGAAGATATCAGCGAACGTAAAAAAATTGAAAATTCCATTAAAGACAGAGAAGAGCATTTAAGCTTAATTACAGATAATATGCTGGATTTAATGTTTCAGGTCAACAGTGAAGGAATTTTTGAGTATGTAAGCCCTTCTATTAAAGAATTACTTGGATATAATGCAGAAGATATTATTGGTAAAAGGGATTATGAATTTATCGGCATGGCTCATCCAGATGATTTTGAAATACTTATAGATACAATTCAATTAGTTGTCCAAACTTTAAAACCAAACAGAGCACAGCATAGACTTAAACACGCCGATGGACATTACATTTGGGTAGAAACCATTGGAAACCCTCTTTCTAATGATAAAGGTGAATTTTCAGGGGCAGTATATATCACTCGAGATATTAGAGAACTTAAAAAAATAGAAAATCAACTTAAATCTTCTTTAGATGAGAAAGAAGTGCTTTTACGGGAAATTCATCATAGAGTTAAAAACAACATGCAGATAATAAGTTCTCTTTTAAATCTTCAATCTCGATATTTAAATGATGAAAAAACGGTAAATATTCTCAATGAAAGTCGAAATCGAGTTAGGTCTATGGCAATGGTCCATGAGGAGCTTTATCGATCTCGTGACCTTTCAAAAATTGACTTTGCAGATTACATCCAGAGATTATTATCGGGACTTTTTAGTTCTTACGGAATTGATAAGAAATTTATAAAACCAGAAATTAATGTAGAAGATGTTCTTCTAAATATAGACATTGCTGTCCCCTGTGGTTTAATTATAAATGAATTGATTAGTAATTCTTTAAAACATGCCTTCACACAGGGACAAAAAGGAAAAATATCAATTAAATTTCATCCTCATGATGGAAAATATGTACTTACAGTTGCCGATAATGGAACTGGATTCCCTGAGGGCATTGATTTTAAAAATACAAAAACATTAGGATTACAATTAGTAAATACACTGGTAAAACAGTTATCTGGCAACATAGATATCTGTAGCAGCAGTGGAACCTCCTTTAAGATTGTTTTCTAAAATATATCTTAATTAATAACGATCCTGATGGAAAACTTATACAAAACCTTTTATTTGATAACTTTTTTCTAAAAAGCCTAAAACTTTTTGCAAAATCAAACAGAAAAACATGCTAATTTAAATAGTATGTTTTTGATCAACCGCTCGAAAAAATCAAAGATTTTTTCGGCGCCCCGAACATGAAATGTTCGAAGGCTTTTCTCAAAAAAATCAAACAGAAAAATATATAACTTCTTTTTAACTGACTATCAGACGGTGATTATCATGGAAATAAACGGAGTAGAAATAGAAGATACTTTTGCTGAAGCATTTGGAATACAGGTTTCACGCATACTTGTAACAGCAGCTACCAAAAAGCTAGCTAAAATAGCAGCAACAGAAGCAACAGGTTACGGAACATCAGTTATAGGATGTCCTGCAGAAGCTGGAATAGACTGCTATGTCCCGCCAGAAGAAACCCCTGACGGAAGACCAGGTTACATGATCATGATTTGCAACATGAGCAAGAAAAAGCTTGATCATGAGCTATTAGAACGTGTGGGAATGTGTTTACTCACCGCTGCAACAACAGCAGCATTCGATGCTCTTGATGATGCTGACGAAAAATTAAACGTAGGATTCAAACTGAAATTCTTCGGAGACGGATTCGAAAAAGAATTAAACATAGATGGAAGAACAGTTTACTCAGTTCCTATTATGTCTGGAGACTTCTTAGTTGAAGGCGAATTCGGAATTAAATCAGGAATAGCTGGAGGAAACTTCTTCATAATGGGAGACAGCCAATCATCAGCATTAATAGCAGCAGAAGCAGCAGTAGATGCAATTGGAGCAGTTAAAGGCGCAATAACCCCATTCCCAGGTGGAGTAGTGGCTTCAGGTTCTAAAGTAGGATCAAACAAATACAAATTCTTAGGTGCTTCCACCAACGAAAAAATGTGTGTAACATTGAAAGACGAAGTTGAAGACAGCGATATACCAGCTGACGTAAACGGAGTATACGAAATCGTTATCGATGGTGCAAGCGAAGAAGCTGTTAAAGAAGCAATGAAAGTAGGAATCGAAGCAGCGACCAAAGTTCCAGGTGTCTTAAAAATAAGCGCTGGAAACTTCGGCGGAAACCTCGGTACATGCAATATTAAGCTTCACGAAATTTTCTAAATATAATTCTCAAATCGATTTGAGAATCATTTTTCCTTTTTTTAATTAGATATGTCCAAATTTTTATTTAATACACTAATTTAAGTTTAATACAATATTTAACTGTTTAAAATGCTGTTTTTAGCTGAATTTAAATAATAATAAAGTTATAATAAAAATAAAGTAAAAATATCAAATTTCATCAAATCAAGAATTATTAATGTATTTAAAAAATTTAAAAAATGTAATATAATAGTAATTATAATATAACCAGCTAGATCTAAGAATGATTCAATAGCACAGGACTAGGTAAGTTTAATAGGTAGATTCTTATCAATAAATATTTGACTGTTAAATCCTTGAGAGTCCAGAAACAAATAAGCTAATCAATTTAAATAAGCATATAGAAGGGATAATATTGCCTTATATCGTATGTACTAAATGTAACGGATACTACAAGCTTCAAGAATGGGAATCACTAGATGATTTTGAAGAATGTGAGTGTGGCGGTGATTTAATACAGGTTGATTCATTGAATATACCGTATAACACTGAAAGAGTAAAAACCATCGTTGAAACGTTTAAAAACACTGAAATCGATGCAAAAAAGACTGATTCCAATGGAAATCACAAATTAAGTATCAGTATCGATCACACAGATGGATTAACCAAATTATTAAAAAGTAAAAAGAATTCTAAAAAGGGTTTTTCTGTAGATGACCAAAGATCCATATTTAAAGAAATTGCATTAATTCCAGAACTGTATGATTTTGAATATATAGGTCCAATTGATGATCATACAAAGTTACAGATTATCAAAATACTTGCAAAGGTTGTTAATGATGGCAAAGGAGTTATAGACGCCACTAATGAAATCAAATCTAAAACATCACTAAATTCTGAGGATGCTGAAAATATAAGTAAGAACGAGATAAGTAGAATAAAAAATCTCGGAAACTGGCGTATTCACAAAGAAAAAGGATACAGCTACTTCAAAATATCCAAATCTCTCAATACATGTGAAAAATGCCGTAAAGCTTATGATAAAAAGATATTCAGCATAAATGAGGTTAAAATGCTTCCCCCATTACATCACCTATGTAGATGTAACCCTATATTCATAAAATAAATAAAAATAGTAAATACTCTAATCTTCTTCCTCAAATATGTAGCCACATGAAGAACATCGATATTTACCTTCTTTGGATTTATATCCTGTTGATGATTTATGTTGAGGCCCACCAATAACCCCCACAGTTCCTGAATCCTTCAAAATATGTTTATCTTCACAACCACACTTAGGACATTTTTTGCTCAGCAATTCTGCTTTCATATTTTCACCTACTAATTTTATTCATTATCATCAGGTTGGCTTTCAACAATTTCCCATATTTTTTCTTCAGGTAAATTAATCCCTAAAAGTATACCTTTTTTATCAAGCGCTTTTTCAATTTTCTTAATAGTACTAACGTCAGGCGCAGCTACTGTATGAGAATGTATTTGCCGTGATATCTTGTACAGCGATTCAACAGACCTTCTTGCATCTGGTCTTTTAAGTTCATCTTCACAGTTTTTAACATCTTCTTCTGAGCTAATGTATAGGTTTCTGGTTACGATTTGCCTAACTCCCGGAAGGTAATGCTTTGAATCCAGGATTCTACCTTTAAGTCCTATTATTATTTTTTTATCATCAAGATTAGTTACTTCATGCTTGAGGAGCAGCTCAACTACCCTACCAAATTCTCTGATTTTAGTTTCTACTTCTTCTTTAGATAAATTAACACCTAAAAGAAATCCTTTAGCTCTTAATTCTTTTTCAACATTGGCCAGGCTCTGAGTATCAGGTCCTGTAATTCTATGGGAATGAATTCCCCCACCTGAAAGAGAATATAACCTTTCTAAAGATTCCATCTTTTTGGAATCTTCATCTAAACTTTTTAAAAAGTTATCCATGTCTTCAATTCGAGATAAGCCGACGTTTCTATGCAGTGCTTCATGGAATCCAGGTAAATAATATTCAATATCTTCCATTGTACAGCCATATTTTAAAATTATTTCAGCTTCTTTGCGTATATCACCCACGACATGAGATTCTGTAATTTTAATCTCAGGTTTTACAATGACCTCCACAATTCTTCCATGTTTTCTTGCAGCTTCCTTTATCTCATTGTCATTTAGGTTAACTCCTAAAAGCAAACCTTCCTTTTTAAGTTCTTCTACAATCTTATCCAGACTTTCTCTGTCCTGCCCTGAAATCCAGTGAGAATGAATTCCACTTACCGATTCATATACCCTTTGCAGTGAGTTTTTCCTTGCCGGATCGCGTTCTAAGCTATCCATAAATTTGTTTAATTCATCCATTTTAGAAATCTGGATTTTCCTTGCAAGGGGTTCCTTAAATTCAGGTAGATGGTACTCTATATTTTCTAAGGTAGCTCCATGTTTTAAGATTATTTCTGCTTCTTTTTTGATATTTGAAACACCATGCATCATGGTAATTTTCAGGAGAGTTGGCTGGATAGCAGCGAAATAAATATCTTCCCCACCGCTTGTTTCAGGTGATATAACTTTATCTGCTCCAGATCTGTAAAGTCTTTTAATATTTTCGCTTTTACTTGCCCTTGCAACTATCCATATCTCTGGATGCAGTTCTCTTGCAGTTAAAGTTATGAACAGGTTATCAACGTCTTCACCTGTTGCTATTATGATGCCTCTTGCTCTCTTTATTCCTGCAGATTTAAGAATTTCTTCATCTGTTGCATCTCCAGGAATTGCAAGAACCTCTGGTTCTTCCCATAATTCTTTTTCTATAATATTTCTATCTTTTTCAATTATTATTGCTTCCTGATTCCTTCTTTGAAGCTGTTTAAAGACTGCACTGCCAACTCTACCATATCCACAAAGTATAAAATGATTTTTAGCAGCAGCTATTCTTCTTTTTTGCATGGAACCAGAAGTAACTTCTTCCACAACCATTGAAACCACCGTTATCGCTAAAGTAAATGCATAAGCAACTAAACCTACCCCTCCTAAAACTAGAGTTACTGTAAAAAGCTTTTGTACAGGAGTAACCGGAAGGATATCCCCATAACCCACAGTTGCTACGGTTATAACAGTAAAATATAAAGAATTAATTATATCCAGGTGCATTATAAACATGGATCCAAGTATACCATAAACAAATAGCGCTACTAACGCTACTAAAGCATATATTAATATATGATACGAAATAATAGGCATGCCTTCTGATTCTATAATTGGAAGCAGGTTTATTCGGGCCACTAAATCACCATGCAGCTAAATATTAATTTTAAAGTGAATTAAGGTTATAATTAAATAATTTGTTTTATAGATTATATAAATAGCGATATTTGATTAAATTTTTAATAGATTATATAAACCGTGATAATATGACTCCAAAGGACATGATGGCCGTTGATAGTAATGCAGAAGAATTAGGCATTCCTAAGTCTGCACTTATGGAAAATGCAGGTAAATCTGTAGCTGATCATATAATTGATATTTTAGATCCATGTAAAATCGTGATATTTGCAGGTACGGGAGGTAATGGAGGTGACGGATTTGTCACTGCACGACATTTACTGAATAACGGTTATAATGTTGAATTATTTTTTATAGGCCGCTCTGACAGGATTAAATCTCCTGAAACTCTTCAAAACTGGACTGCAATCCAGAATATAAATTTCGGCTTAAATTCTCTTAAAGTAAAAACAATTGAAGACTCATCATCACTTAAAAAAGTCACTGCCCCAGTTATAGTCGATGCACTGCTTGGAACAGGAGTTAAAGGCAAGCTTAGAGAACCAATTTCAGGTGCAATTGATATAATAAACAAATCTGAGGGTATAAAAATTGCAGTTGATGTGCCAAGTGGATTAGATCCCCTGACCGGAGAGGTCCAAGATAAAGCTGTAGAAGCTGATTTCACGCTTACATTTCATGAAATAAAAACTGGACTTAAAAAAGCTGCCGTTAGATATGTCGGAAATGTTATCCTATATGATATAGGCATTCCAAAAGAAGCTGAAATATTTTTAGGTAAAGGAGACCTTCTGAGGCTCAAAAAGAGAAATATTACTTCCCATAAAGGCAACAACGGAAGAGTCCTTGTTGTAGGCGGCAGTCGAGATTATTCAGGGGCCCCAACACTTGCAGCCCATGCCGCGTTCAAATCGGGAGTAGATCTAGTTCATGTAGCATGCCCTCAAAGCGTTGCACTTCCAATTAGATCCTATTCACCAGATTTTATCGTCCATACACTTTCTGAAGAGATCATCGTTGAAGAAGATGTGGACAAAATAGTGGAACTTTCAAAAAATGTGGATTCGGTTGTAATTGGCTGCGGCATGGGCCGTGATGCAGAAACTGCGACTGCTCTAAATGAAATAGTAGGGGAAATTAAAAAACCGATGGTAATAGATGCAGATGGTTTAAAATTAGTATATAATGATGTACTTAACGAGATAGAAAATGAAATAGTAGTTACCCCTCATTCTGCAGAATTTAAAGCTCTTTTCGGTTTAGATGTTCCAGAAGAACTTAAAGATAAAATGGAAATTATCTCAAAGATTTCAAATGAAAATAAATGCGTGGTCCTCCTAAAGGGAGCTCTGGATATTATTTCAAACGGCAAAAAAACAAGGTTGAATAAAACTGGGAACCCTGGAATGACAGTTGGGGGAACTGGTGATTGCCTTGCAGGCCTCACGGGAGGATTACTGGCTAAAGGACATGATGCATTTGAAGCTGCCTGTCTTGGAGCTTACATCAATGGAAAAGCAGGAGACATGGCCTCAGTAAAATATGAATATCATTTTACAGCAACAGACATGATGAAATACATAGACGATGCTTTCAGGTAAATATAAGCAATGAAAGTAGTTTTACAAAATAAATGCAGATAATGCGTTTAAAAATTAATTTTATTTTTCTATTTAATCTAATAATAATTAAAAAAAGATAATTTAGTTAAAAGAATCCTAATATCTGCGCGAGTATTAAAAGCAGAACACCCCATATTCCTCCAAACCCTGCAATAAGAACCGTCAGTATATTTATAGGGATATGTACAAACGGAAGTATATTTACCAGGAACAGGGCGATCCATCCAAGTATTACATGGACAAGTATTTTAAGCAGTAGTCCTGCAATTTTAAACAGAATTCCAAGCGCTGCAAATGCAACAATTAGTACTATGATTCCAAGTACTATAAGTTCTATAGACATTTTATCACGTCATTATATTAATTAAAGAACTTAATAAAGTTTTTGTGGATTTTATTTTTGCTTTTAAGGAAAAATGATTACTAAAAATGAATTTTATTATAACTAATTTTTGAATTTTACAAATTTTATAAAAGCCCATTTATTCACAAATCATCATTTTATTCTCAAAATAGGTAACCATAAGTTTATCCAGTAGCGCAGTAATTTAAATGATATAAAAAATGGAGATGTTTGTATCCTTAAAAAGAATGTTCTAATAATTATTTTGATAATAACCTTATCTTCATTCACTCTTTTAGTATCTGGATGTGTTAATGAAAAATCCGAAGGAACTCAAGGAATGGTTAAACTTCAACCCCCATCTAAAGGTGTTTATCACAGTGCCTTCCCTGATTTTGGAGGTTCTGAAGATAATGTAACTTCGCAAAGAATCAGTAACTTTGAAAAGTTGGCGAATAAATCCATTGTTTGGGCAGCTTTTTCAGATAACTGGGGTGAAAGCAATATTACATTCCCCCAAACAGCTATAGAGACCATTCATAATCAAGGTGCTGTTCCTTACCTTAGGATAATGCCTAGAACCAGCCTTGACGAAATTGACGAATCCAATCCGGTTTATAAACCGGATTCAAACTACAGTCTCCAGAAAATAATAGACGGAGATTTCGATAACCAGTTGAGAGAATATGCTCGTGAAGTGAAACAAACAAACATACCTATAATGATCGATTTTGCATGTGAAATGAACGGCAACTGGTTTCAATGGAGCGGAGTTTGTAACGGAGGAGGAACTAAAAATAAATACGGCGATCTTGCTCTGGCAGATGGGCCTGAAAAGTATCGTGATGCATACAAGCATATAATAAACATATTCAGAGAAGAGGGAGCAAATAATGTTACATGGGTCTTCCATATCGATGCATATTCAGATCCCACAGAATCATGGAATAATTACAGTGCTTATTATCCTGGAGACGACTACATAGACTGGATTGGTGTAAGTGCATATGGATCTACTTCTGCTGGGGAAGAAGGTGAAAATTTCACTGAAATTATGAATGATGTATACCCCCAACTGGAATCTATATCCAAAACAAAACCTCTTGCGGTTTTAGAATTTGGAGTTAATGAAGGTAAAGATAAACCTCAATGGATAAAAGAAGCGCTTGAATCTATAAAAAATGGAAAATATCCTCGAATTAAAGCTGTAAGTTACTGGAATGAAAATTGGGAAGAAAACGACGGAACTATCTCTAAACTAAGGATAGATTCATCTAAAGAATCTTTAGAAGTGTATAAACAAGAAATAAGTGATCCTTTCTTTATAGATAAACCGATATTCAATTAAATAGATTTTATTTTTAATTAATCCAAAATAGTTTATGCTTTAATGTTTAAAACTGATAGATTCCATTTAAAACAGTATATGATTCAAAATATAAATAAAAACAGAAAAAATAAAGGACATCAGTCCTTTTTACATATCTTATTATAGGTTGCAGCTTGCATACCATAATTTTTGACCATTCCAGTCATTTCACGCTGATCTATTCCCTTATCTTCAAAGGAAACTGCTTCTTCACTGTAAAGACTGTAAGGAGATTCTCTTCCAAGTATCCTCATGTTTCCTTTGTGGAGTTTAACTTTTACAGTTCCGGTTACCCTTCTCTGCATGTTATCAACTGCACTGTCAAGGTCTTCTCTTAGAGGATCATGCCACAGTCCATCGTATACAAGCTCGGAATACATTTCAGAAATGTATGCGGCGAATTTAAGCTCGCTTCTTGTAAGTGTGAGCTGTTCTAACGCTTTGTGAGCAGTTATAAGTAAAATTGCTCCAGGTACTTCGTAATTTTCCCTTGATTTGAGGCCTATTATTCTGTCCTCAATGATATCAATTCTACCAACACCGTGCTTACCTGCAATTTCATTGCACTTTCCAATTATAGCCAGGGGCTTCATTTCTTCGTTATCTAAAGCTACAGGAACCCCATTTTCAAATTTAATTTCCAGGATCTGCGCTTCATCTGGTGCATCTTCAGTTGAATTTGTCCAGTTGAACGCTTCTTCTGGTGTTTCAACCATTGGGTCTTCGAGGATATCTCCCTCTATAGATCTTCCCCATATGTTTTCATCGATACTGTAAAGCTTATCAGAAGCAAGAGGAATACCATGGTCCTTTGCATATTTTACTTCTTCAGTTCTTGTAAGATTTAAATCTCTTATTGGGGCTATTATATCCACATTAGATTTGGATCTTATCATAGCTTCAAATCTAAACTGGTCGTTACCTTTACCTGTACATCCATGAGCTATTGCCTCTGCACCTTCCTTTTTAGCAAGTTCTACAATTTTCATTGCTATTAATGGTCTTGCAAGTGCAGTACTCAATGGATATCCTTCATATAATGCATTAGCTTTAATTGCTTTGAATATAAAATCTTCTGCAAATTCATCCTTTGCATCTATAGTATAATGTTTTGAAACACCTATCTTATCTGCAGCTGACGCTGGTCTTTCTATTTCATCTTCGGGCTGCCCTACATCTACGCATGCTGTTACGACTTCCATGTCATATTTTTCTTCAAGTAACTTGATGCACACTGATGTATCTAGACCTCCACTGAATGCGAGAACAACTTTTTTCATTATTTCACCTTGATTATTTATATGAGTCTATAAAAATATAAGATAACTATAGAACAATTATCAATTTAAACTTGGTGGAAGTCATGGCTATCAAAAATATAACTACAATATCTAATGAAACTAAGGGAGAAATTGAAAAAAATATTCACTTAATGGAGCATGTTCCTGAAAGTGAAATTATAGAGGACTTAATTTACACAGCAAAATCTGGAACTCCCCTTTTAAAAATAGGCCGTGGATTTCCAAAAGTAATGATAACTGCAGGGATACATGGAAACGAACTCCCACCACAGGTAGCTGCAGTCAGACTTATAGAAGAATTATCAGATCAAGATCTAAATGGAACAGTTTATATAATACCTTTTGCTGTGCCCCACGCCACTATGGAAAATTCAAGGAGATTTAAAGGAGTAGACATGAACAGGGCAGCCTCAAAAGGAGGTTTTATATCCAACAACATATTAAATGCCATTAAAGATCTTAAAATAAGTGCTGCAGGTGATTTTCATTCTACCAAGCCCGGAAGCAATCCTGGTGTTGAAAGCGTTTTTTGTTCCAAAAGCCCATGTTATAAAAGCTATTTGATAGCAAGATACATAACAGAGTCTACTTATTCAAAAATAATATGCCATAATGAAGCCGGCGCTTTATACAACGGAGCGCTTGAGGACGAGTGCAACCTCGAAGGAGTCCCAGCTGTGACCTGCGAAGTGGTATCCCAAAATGGATTAATAACTAATGAAGGCCATGAAAGGTCTTACCTGCAGATGATGTCCTACTTAAAGTATTTTGATATAATTTAGATCTAATTTAAAAATAAAATTATCGTTGTTTTTTTCCGATTTTCAGTGATTAAAATGCCGTCTTACAAAAAACATGCCCTATTCTCTTTAATAATAGCAGTACCGTTCGTCCACGATATTTTCTATCTTTCACTTGCATTAATTGGAGCATCAATGATAGATATGGACCACCACATACGGAAGAATGATCTAATTCTTTTAGCAGTATTAGGTGTTTTATTAACATTTTCACTTTATATTTTGAAATTACCGTTTTTAATAGGAATTTCATTAATTATGATGGCATTTATATTCTATTTATCAAAACATAGAGGTTTTGTACATTCAATATGGGGAGTACTAACTTTATCATTTTTACTTGCTTTTTCCATCATTGGGATTTATGCATTACTTCACGGGTTTAGTATCGATGAGAAAATTTGTTTAATTGTAATTTCCATTATTTTAGGAATTATAGCTTTAAATAAGAAATTTTTACTTCCATTTTTTATTCTTGTACCTGTTGGAATTATTATAACAAAAAACACTGATTTAAACATGCTTTACGTTTTTTTGGCCATATTAATTGGATCTTTAAGCCACATCTTACTTGATCTTTTCACTCCCAGTGGAATACGTTTATTAAACCCAGTATCATCTAAAAAATTTAAAAAAAGTTCTGGAGCTGTTTTATTTATCTTATGGGCATTTTTAGTGTTTATTTACGTTTTTAAGTTGAACAGTACAGTATTTTGATTTATGATTATAAAGTTAGAGTAATTCTTGTTTTTAATGTAATAAATTAAGGCATACTAGTCATCCAAAGATAAAAGAGGTAGCTTTATATATCATGTTTTATCATTATAATTACATGATATGATGGTTGATTTTCAAGGTGATAGCGAAATTTCACCTTAAGCCATATAAATTAAAGATTACATTGTTTGCAATATTAGAGAGGTTACTCCATGAATATCATATTCAAAATGTTTTATGCAATTGCTTATTTCATCGTACTTATTATAGAGATTATAAAAGCTACTTTAGACGTAGCAGGAAGAACGTTGAATGGGAAAGTCGAACCAGAAATAGTAGAAATTGAAACTGTACTTAAAAGGCCAATTTCTCAGGTTATACTTGCAAATAGCATAACTTTAACCCCCGGTACGCTTTCAATTGATGTAGATACTGAAAACTGCATTATAAAAGTTGCAACAATTTATCCACGAAAAAAAGAGGATGTAATTCCTTTCGAACCATACATTAAAGGGTGGCTAGAGTAAACAAAGGTGTTAAAATGGATATACTAACGATATCGGAATACATTTTAATGGGCGCACTTGCATTTTATGCACTTGCATCAATACGGATCTCAACCAGAAAGACCATATCCATGGGTATTGTAGGATTGCTCGGTTTGAGTGTTTCAATAGCGACATTATTAATTTTAATCGGAAATGTTTATGTAATAGCATATTGTGAAACTATAGCCCTTGCATTGGTTATTCTAGGTCCTATAGGCACTATAGCATTTGCAAAGGTTATACGGGGATGGTAATTTGGAAGATATAATAACTTTGATAAGATCAGCTGTAATGATAATAGCTGCAATCCTCATAGTCCTTACCGCAATTGGACTACTCAGATACAAAGATGATAAAGATAAAATTCTCTATGCAAGGGTACATATGCTTGGTGTAGCCGATATGGCATGTGTTGCAGCGTTAATTGCCCTTTATGCACCATACTTAGCTATTATATATTTATTCCTTACACCATTTGCATCTCATGCAATAGCTAATGCATATTATTATGGAGAGGAAAAAAATGATTGATTACATATTAATGATTATAGCAGTCTTCGGAGCGATTATAGCTTTAATCCAGAGAGATCTCCTTAAAGCTGCCATATTAACTGGAATTTCAGGAGCTGCAATCGCTTTCCTGTTCCAATATTTACTGGCTCCAGACGTAGCATTAACTCAAGCAATTGTAGGTTCAGCTATAATACCTGTATTTATTGCACTCGCAGTTAAGAAAACACGTAGAATGGAGGAAGAATAGTTACTGCATTGAGGGATCATCATGATTATAGATACACAACTCGCATCGTTTTTTACAGCAGGGGCATTAATAATAATAGGCATATTCGCTGCGTTATTTATTGATAATTTAATTAAAAAAATCATAGGACTGGCATTTATTGGTGATGGAGCAAATCTCTTCATAATTGCAATGGGATATAAAGCCGGCGGAATCGTGTATATCTTCATGCCAGGCATGGTAATTAACCAGTTTGCCCAAAATGCATCATATCCACTTCCATTTGCTTTAGTTCTAACAAGTATTGTAATTGGAGCAAGTACACTTGCAGTAATGCTGGGAATAACAATAGTACTCTATAAAAAGTACGGCTCAGTTAAAGCATCAAAGATTCTTGGAGAGTAAAAAGATGTCAGGAATAAAAAACATTGATATTCAAAATAACATTAGTACGTCTTTGAATACTTGTAAATGGTTAATGGGAGGCGAATTATGAATCCATTAATTCCACTCATGGTTATAATCCCAATTACATGTGCACTGCTTCTAAACCTGTTCCATACAAAGGATCGTATTGTAAAGATACTTTCAATTGTAGTAGCTTTAGCGTTACCAATTATACCTTTATTTACAACCTACGGTTTGCATTACGTAGGAGGGTATAGTACGTTAGCTGAGAGCCCCGCATTAGCGCAGGGCTTACCAGCATTCATTACAGGTTCCGCATTAAACCTATTCCATATGGGTATAGTCTACTCATTCCAAAATGCTCAGCAGCTTTTAATATTCATATTAGGATTAATTGCATTTTTAGCAATTTTTACATCTTTAAGCGAAACAAAAAAAGCCTCAGGAGTATATATGTTCCTGATGTTCATGGGAACAGCTGCAATGACTGCAATTCTCCTTACAGATGACATATTTAACCTGTATGTATTCTTCGAGATTGCAGCAATAGCACAGGTTGGTATAGTACTTGCATCTAAAATTAAAGGTAATTATGAAACTGCCTTAAAATACATGATCCTAGGAGGTATCGCTTCTCCAATATTCTTAATGGGAATAGCACTTCTTCTTGGAGTCACAGGTAATGTTAATATAACTGATATAGTTTATTCCCTGCAGCATGGATTAGTAGATCCTAGAAATCCAGTACTGCTTATGGCATGCGCCCTTATAACATTTGGATGGCTTTATGCATCTGGGCTTCCACCGTTCCACACTATAAAATCAGATATATACAGTAAAGCTTTACCTCACGGTGCTGCTTTGCTTCAGGTATTTTCAGTATTTACACTTGCAGCATTTGGAGTTATAATTCTTAGAATATTCTCATACCTGGCATTTTCAAAGGTATTTATAATAGCCATATCTCTGGCTGCAATGATACTCAGCATAACCATGGCACTCATGCAGACCGATGTCAAAAGAATCATTGGATATCTTGCTGTTGGTGAACTGGGTTATATAGGCTTAGGACTTGGAATAGGAACTGCAGCCAGTATAACAGCAGGGCTTTTCCAGGCAGTAAATGAAGCAGTTATAACTGCTTTCTTATTCATAGGATTCGGTACTATCCTTTATAAGACAAAAGAAAGTGATATCCGAAAACTCGGTGGAATGATGGTAGAGACACCGAAAGCTGCCCTACTTGTACTTTTAGCAGGGCTTGCAATGGCAGGTGTTCCACCACTTAATGCATTCCAAAGTAAATTAATGCTGATCCAATCATCTTTAAGCGCAGGAATACCTGAACTCGGTATAATCATGATACTTCTAAGTATTGTGACATTTATGACATTTATGAAGGCATTTTATGCCGTTTATATGAGACCTAAACCAAGAGAACTTGAAATCAAAGAGGGAAAAATACCTAAAGCAACCATATTCTCTCTGGTTGTATTCCTGATCGTATGTATTATATTAGGTCTTTTCCCACAGGTTGCAACCAGTTTCCTGCAGGGACTTGCAAATAGCTTGGTAATATAAAATAGAGGGATTCTATGGGCATTTATGATATTATAATAAACAGAATAAAGAAAGTTCAAGATGGAGAAGATAAACCTGTAACCAGTATTGAGACTTCATCAATGTTAGCAGCAGAAATAACGCTTTTATCATCCCTTTTGGTTGCAGTGATAATGTTAAGATTCTTTAGCAATGCTTTAATGATTATTGCAGTTCTTTTGGTAGTTGTGATAGCATTCTTTGCAATGCCGATCATGCCAAAATTAAAAGAAGAACAGAATGATTCACTTAACGGAATGGTATTTTATACCATTTTAGCATTAGGAATCATTTCAGTATTGTTCTACTGGGGGAGTTTAAATGTCTGAGGGTCTAAGAAACCTTATTGCCAGTATTTCATTATTATTATTCGGAGTTACACTATTTCAGACCATATATGGGTTTGATCAGATATTAAACCCAGGAATAAGTTATATCTATAATTGGGTAGGTCCCCATATCGCTCCAAACATGGTTACAAATGTAGTATTTGACTGGAGAGGATATGATACACTTGGAGAAGCATTGATACTTGTAACTGCGGTTGTTGTCGTACTGCTTGTATTCGGAAGAGGAAAAGTTGATTTCGAAGGAAAAAATGACGATAATGAGGAGGAAGACAAATGAGCATAATCCTTAGATTATTTACATTTCCAATATCCCTCATAATAATTCTTATAGGATTAAATACAATCCTTGGAGGGCACATAACTCCAGGAGGAGGATTTCAGGGAGGTGCAATGATAGCAGGAGGTATAATATTCTGTATCATTGTTTACGGACTTGAAGAAAGCCCCATTAAACTTTCACATAACTTCATAGCAAATCTTGAAAGCGCAGGATCTTTAGGATATATATTTTTAGGACTTTCGGGTCTCGTATTCTCAGGATACTTCATGTACAATCTGGGAACTGATATTTACAATATAATACCTCAATTTATACAAACTTTATATAACTACCCTGATCCAACAAACGCAGGAATTATACCTTATCTCAACTTTGTAGTAGGGTTAAAAGTTCTTGTAGGTCTAAGTGCAGTAGTAATAACATTCTTAGAGAGTGATAAACTTCTCAAAGGGAATGAACACAGTGATAATCTTTTCGGAGAGGATGAATAATGATTTACTACTTAGGTCCACTAGTACTTGGATTTATACTCGGATTCATAATAGGAACAAGAATAAAACCAGTTCCAGAAAGTAAATTAAAGTTTGATAAAGAAGTTTACGCTGTTGTAGTAATTATAGGAATTATAATAGCATGGTACCAACAACCTTTCCCATATTATCAAGATTTACCTTTAGCATCAGGATTTGTAGCAGGCCTTGTAGGTATAATACTTGGTAAATTAACTTTCGGGAGATAATAAGACTTAAAAACAATTAGGTAATAATATCTAAAAAACTTAAATTTAGAGTTAGAAGTTGAGTGTAGTAAGTACACTCCAAGATAAGCAAAGATTCAAGTCACGTTTAAACATTCGAAAAACAGTTAGAGGGTAAATATTATGTTTTTATCAACCAAAAAATGCGAAGGCATCGGAGAATGTATCAAAGAATGCCCCACAGGTGCCATTAGATTAATAGATGGTAAGGCATTCAGCTGTATCACATGTGGTGCTTGTGAAGAAGCATGCCCCAACAGAGCTATTTTTAAAAATAGATATGGAGGTTATGTTGTTGATAGGGCAAAATGTAATGCATGCGGAGTCTGCGAGCTAACCTGTCCTGTAAGCAGCATATCTATTGAGGGCGACCTGGTAAAAGGGATATGTTCCAGATGTGGAATATGTGCAGAAACTTGTCCAATTGGCGCACGCGTTGATGCATATGATGTAATAGAAGACAGACAGCTTAAATTCCTTGAATCTTTAAATCTTACAAACCCACTACATATAAGGGCTAAAAAAGAAGAAGGAAAAGTAAGCAGAGTCAATGTGATTACAGACCCTGAAAAATGCACCTTTTGTGGCAGATGTGAATATTATTGCCCAACTGATGCGATTATAGTCAATAATAACCTTGAAGGTGTGTGCCAGGAATGCAGAGTATGTGAAGATGTGTGTCCTGCAGGTGCCATATCAGATGGAACAATTGATGAAACAAAGTGTACTCTCTGCCTTAAATGTGTTAAAGAATGTCCTAACAATGCAATATCTATTGATAAATTTAAAATTAAAAGGAATACTGAATCTAAAGAAGCAGAAGGCTGTATTATCTCATGTTTGAACTGCGGCCTGTGTACCGAAGCGTGTGCACATGGAGCACTGCAGATGGTAAATGGTAAAATACGTTATGACCCTTCACTATGTGAAGAATGTGATACCATGGAATGTCTGGATGCTTGTCCAGTAGGAACGTTAAGGGTATCAGATGAAAAAGAACGTCCTATTAAAGGATACTGTGTTTCATGCGGCAGATGCGTTAAAGCATGTGATGTAAATGAAGCAAGGGGCTTCAAAACAGTCACATGGGAAGGCGATGTATCTGAAGATTGTATATCCTGCGGTATATGCTCTGAAATATGTCCAAAAGATGCAATTACTCTTAAAAGGGGAAGTATAGAAGTAGATCTTGAAAAATGCGCATTATGTGAAAAATGTGCAATTCACTGCCCTCAAGATGCAATTCCAACTACAACAATGAGAAAAAAATCTATAAAAGATGGTTTTGTATTTGTAGAAAACAAGTTATGTATGAACTGTAAACTTTGTATTAAAACCTGTCCAGAGGAAGCTATTAGTGAAGACGAAATGGGCAGAGTTACAGTAGATGATTCAAAGTGCATATACTGTGGTGCATGTAACAACGTATGTCCTGCACGAGCCATATTATTTGAAAGAGAATTCGAGGTAGCAAGATGAAAAACTTAGGCATCATATTTTTAGAAGGATTATACAGCAACGTAAAAAGAATTCTTTTCGCATCAGATCGGGTAACTGATATGGAACTTCGAAATAAAATTCTGAACGGAGAGATCGTGCCCACAGATAAGGTTGCCGAAATACCATGTATTGGATGTTCTGGATGTAAAAATGTATGCCCAACAGGTGCAATAGAAATGGTAAAATTAGAAAAACCTGTTGAAGTAATAGAAGGCATCATTAAGGAAGAACAACCAGTACTGGACAGTTTAAAATGCGTACATTGTTATCATTGTCATGATTTTTGCCCGCTTTACGCATTATTCGGGGAAGCAGGTACTATACACCCAAATGATGTTGGAGACGTGAATCCAGATATAAAAGAACTGCTTGAAAAACCAGTTAAGATATCTGAAGACAAAATAGCTTATATTTCCAAGTTTCTCTCTGACAATGCAGTAATAAGAAAAAGAGAAGATCAAAATTCTAAATAAATATAATTAAACACCACTAAGAGGGATGAATTTGAGTTTAAAATCATATTCAAGAGCAAGAGCCGTGCATGTGATGCTTGTATATACTGGAGGATGCAATGGCTGCGATATAGAAATAGTAAACTGTATACTTTCACCAAAATACGACGCAGAACAGTACAAAGTATTTTTAACATGGAATCCAAGGGAAGCTGA